>NZ_JAVRBF010000020.1:0-116837 GCF_032436805.1 Streptomyces sp. P17
TATCAACATATCTGGCGTTGACTTTTGGCACGCTGTTGAGTTCTCAAGGAACGGTCGCTTCCTTTGTACTCACCCTCACGGGCTTTCCTCCGGGCTTCCCTTCGGTCTTGCGTTTCCGACTCTATCAGATCTTTCCGATCCGATTTCCTCGGCGCTTTCCAGGTTCTCGCTTTCGCGTTTCCCTTTCCGGCGGTTCCGACTCTATCAGATCCTTTCGGGCCTGATTCCCAGTCAGCGGGAGTTTGCCTTCGCGGCCGTTGCGGGCCGTTCCGACGAGTGAGACTTTAGCGGATTCCCGGCTCCCGAGCTAATCGGGGGCCGCGTCCTTTCGAACGTGGATTCCTCATTTCGCAAATACACATGCCAATGACACTACGACAGAATGATCGACTGTTGCCGAGTGTTGGTTGGGTCTTGCGGAATGGCTGTCCGGGGACCGACCGGAGTCGGCGCTCACGTCGGACAACTCGGAGAACAGTACGGACCGCGTCGAGGAGTGTCAACTCAGCTCCGGACGGACCCCTGGAGGCGTAGTCTGGGCCGCATGACAACGCGTACGTGCACCCAACTGTGGTGGGCCGCCTGACGGCGGCCGTAGTCACGTATGCACTCAACGGCCGCCGCCTCGGCGGCCGTTCTTGTATCTCCCTCCAGGGGGTCGGCCGGCCGGGTGTGGCGGTCTCGACCAGGAGGTGGAGAGATGACGCGGGTCTTCAGCGGGGTCAAGCCGACCGGGCATCTGACTCTGGGGAACTACCTCGGGGCCATGCGGCGGTGGGCGCAGGTCGACCAGCACCAGGCCGACGCGCTGTTGTGCATCGTCGATCTGCATGCGCTCACCGTGGAGCACGATCCGGCGCGGGTGCGCAGGCTCAGTCGGCAGGCGGCGACGCTGTTGCTCGCGGCGGGGCTTGATCCGGCGCTGTGCACCGTGTTCGTACAGAGTCATGTGGATGAGCACGCGCGGCTGTCTTATGTGCTGGAGTGCGTGGCCACGGACGGCGAGATGCGGCGGATGATCCAGTACAAGGAGAAGGCCGCGCAGGAGCGGGGGCGTGGTGGGAGTGTGCGGCTGTCGCTGCTCACCTATCCGGTGCTGATGGCGGCGGACATCCTGGCGTACGGCAGTGATGAGGTGCCGGTCGGGGACGACCAGGCGCAGCATGTGGAGCTGACGCGGGATCTGGCGGGGCGGTTCAACCAGCGGTACGGGAACACGTTCGTGGTGCCGCGGGCCACGCATCCGGCGGTGGGCGCTCGGGTCATGAATCTGCAGGACCCGACGTCGAAGATGGGCAAGAGCGATGACGTCGGGCCGGGGATCGTCTATCTGCTGGACGAGCCGGACGTGGTGCGGAAGAAGGTCATGCGGGCCGTCACCGACAGCGGGCGGGAGGTCGTGTACGACCGGGAGGAGCGGCCTGGCCTGGCGAATCTGCTGGAGATCCTCGCGGCGTGCACGGGTGGGAACCCCGAGGACCTGAGCGGTGTATATGAGTCGTATGGCTCTTTGAAGAAGGACACCGCGGAGGCCGTGGTGGAGGTTCTCAGGCCGGTGCAGGAGCGGCACAGGGAGCTGTGCGCTGATCCTGGCTATGTGGAGGGGGTGCTGCGGGATGGTGCGGAGAGGGCTCGGGCGATGGCGCGGCCGACCGTGGATGCCGCGTATCGGGCGATCGGGCTGCTGCCTGCGGCCGCGGATATCGGGGTGACCGCTTAGGGCTGTGTGCTGGGCCGCCCCTCGTGCGCGGGGGCGGCCGGGCGTCAGCTGTTGTTGCCGGAGGCGAGTTCGCGGCTGCGGTCACGGGCGGCTTCGAGGGCGGCGATGAGGGCGGCCCGGACGCCGTGGTTCTCCAGCTCGCGGATGGCGTTGATCGTGGTGCCGGCCGGCGAGGTGACGTTCTCGCGGAGCTTTACGGGGTGCTCGCCGCTGTCACGGAGCATCGTCGCGGCGCCGATCGCGGACTGGACGATCAGATCGTGGGCCTTGTCGCGGGGCAGGCCGAGCAGGATGCCGGCGTCGGTCATGGCTTCGACCAGATAGAAGAAGTACGCCGGGCCCGAGCCGGACAGGGCGGTGCAGGCGTCCTGCTGGGACTCGGGGACGCGGAGCGTCTTGCCGACGGCGCCGAAGATCTCCTCGGTGTGGGCGAGGTGGTCCTCGGTGGCGTGGCTGCCGGCGGAGATGACGGACATGGCCTCGTCGACGAGGGCGGGGGTGTTCGTCATGACACGGACGACCGGGGTGCCCGCGGTGAGGCGCTCCTCGAAGTAGGAGGTGGGGATGCCTGCGGCTCCGCTGATGACCAGGCGGTCGGCGGGGACGTGGGGGGCGAGTTCATCGAGGAGGGTGCCCATGTCCTGCGGCTTGACCGTGAGGATCAGGGTGTCGGCGGTCTTGGCGGCTTCAGGGTTGCTGACCGGGGTGACGCCGTAGCGGCTGCGGAGTTCCTCGGCCCGTTCCTGGCGGCGGGCGGTGACCAGGAGGTCGGCCGGGCCCCAGCCTGCTCGGATCATTCCGCTGAGCAGGGCTTCGCCGATCTTGCCGGTGCCGAGGACTGCGACTTTCTGCGTCATGGCTGGGGTGCCCTCCGGGGTTGCGTCGTCCGGTGTTCATCCTCCCATCGAGGGCTTGAGTGTGGGTGGGGTGTCCGGTGGGCGGGACGTCGGCGGGTGGGGCGGCCGGCTATGCCGTGCGGCGGCGCAGGGTGGCGGCTCCGAGGGTGAGGACGAGGAGGGCGCAGCCCGCGACGACCAGGGCGTCGCGTACGAAGGCGGCCGTCATGTCGGTGTGCTTGAGGACTTCGTTCATGCCGTCGACGGCGTAGGACATGGGGAGGACGTTGGAGATGCCCTCCAGGACGGGGTGCATGTTGTCGCGCGGGGTGAACAGGCCGCAGAGGAGGAGCTGGGGGAAGATCACGGCCGGCATGAACTGGACGGCCTGGAATTCGGAGGCGGCGAAGGCCGAGACGAAGAGGCCGAGGGCGGTGCCAAGGAGGGCGTCGAGGAGTGCGACCAGCAGGAGCAGCCAGGGGCTGCCGGTGACGTCCAGACCGAGGCCCCACAGGGCGAGGGCCGTGGCGAGGATGGACTGGACGATCGCGACGGTGCCGAAGGCGAGGGCGTAGCCGGCGATCAGGTCGCCCTTGCCGAGGGGCATGGCGAGGAGGCGTTCCAGGGTGCCGGAGGTGCGTTCGCGCAGGGTGGCGATGGAGGTGACCAGGAACATCGTGATCAGCGGGAAGATCCCGAGGAGGGATGCCCCGATGTTGTCGAAGGTGCGCGGGTCGCCGTCGAAGACGTAGCGCAGCAGGAAGAGCATCACGCAGGGGACGAGGATCATCAGCGCGATGGTGCGGGGGTCGTGGCGGAGTTGGCGCAGGACCCGGGCCGCGGTGGCGGTGGTGCGGGAGAGGTTCAGGGCGCTGGTCGGGGCGGGCGTGACCGTGGCGGTCGTGCCGGGTGTGTGGGTTGTGGTGCTCATCGGGTGGTCTCTTTCTCGCGGGCGGCGGCCGCGACGGCCTCGTCCACCAGGTGCAGGAACGCCGCTTCGACGGTCTCGGAGTCGGTGCGGGTGCGCAGGGCGTCGGGGGTGTCGTCGGCGAGGATCTGGCCCTCGCGCATCAGGAGGAGGCGGTGGCAGCGCTCGGCCTCGTCCATGACGTGGGAGGAGATGAGGAGAGTGGCGCCGCGCTGGGCGGCGATGTTGTGGAAGAGGTCCCACAGGTCGCGGCGGAGGACGGGGTCGAGGCCGACGGTGGGTTCGTCGAGGACCAGGAGCTCGGGGGTGCCGAGGAGCGCGACCGCGAGGGAGACGCGGCTGCGCTGACCGCCGGAGAGGTTGCCGGCGAGGGCGTCGGCGTGGCTGGTGAGGTCGACGTCCTCGATGGCGCGGGTGACGTTCTCGTGGCGCCGGTCGGCGGCGGCGTGGCCGGGGGTGAGTATCGCCGCGAAGTATTCGAGGTTCTGGCGGACCGTCAGGTCGTCGTAGACGGAGGGGGCTTGGGTGACGTAGCCGATGAGGGTGCGCAGTCTGGGGTGGCCGGCGGGGTGGCCGAGGACGTCGAGGGTGCCGGTGACCTTGGCCTGGGTGCCGACGATCGAGCGCATGAGGGTGGACTTGCCGCAGCCGGAGGGGCCGAGGAGGCCGGTGATCTGGCCGCGCGGGACGGTGAAGTCGATGCCGCGCAGGACGGTGCGGGGGCCGCGGGCGACGGTGAGGCCTTCGGCGCGGATGGCGGGTGACTTATCCATGTTTGGAGAAATTTCTGTGGCTGGTGGGTCGCGATGGATATTCATCATGTGCTGATTAACTCGCGAGTGAGGGGCGCCGTCAAGTGGTGGCGCTCGATGGCGCAGGCGTACGGAGGAGTGATCGGAGGCGGGCCGTCCGGTTTGCGTGCTTCCAGGGGTTCCGGACGTGCATGGCGACCACGTGCAGAGCAGGTTGCTCGTTCCTGACGGTGGATTTCAGTCCGCCGAGGCGTTCGCAACCGGGGGTGCTGCTGTGATGCGCCATGGCGTAGGCAAGGCCGATCTGTTCGCTTCGTTTGTCGTGTTCCTCGTGGCCCTGCCGCCATGCGTGGGCGTGGCCCGTGGCCTCCGGTGTGTCCGCCGAACTGGGGCTGGTGACCGGGATCGTCGGCGGGCTGGTCGCCGGGGCGTTGCCCGGGAGCAGCCTGCGGATCAGCGGCCCCGCGGTGGGACTGACCGTACTGGTGCACGAGGCTGTGCGTGCCTACGGGATCGAGGCGCTCGGAGTGCTGGTGCTCGGCGCCGGGCTGGTGCAGGTCGGGCTCGGGGCGCTGCGGCTCGGGCGGTGGTTCCGAGGACCGGGGGGACGCCGGGATCGTCGTAGGGGTGGTGGGGCATGCGACGGTCCTGCGGCTGCCGAAACTGTTGGACGCGCTGGAGGCGTTGCCGCGGGACCGTGCGGTGCGGCTGGAGCTGGGCCGGTTGCGGCATCTGGACCATGCCTGTGCCGCGGCCCTTGAGGGGTGGGCCGCGGCGCGCGGGGCGAGGTGGGTGGCGGGTCTGCCGTAGCGGTCAAGGGTGGGTGGCGGGTCTGCCGTAGCGGTCAAGGGTGGGTGGCGGGTCTGCCGTAGCGGTCAAGGGTGGGTGGCGACCAGGAGGTCGACGTCGTAGGTCTCCTCGACGGTGCCGTCGGGGAAGGCCTTCAGCAGGTGGGCCCGCTCCTCGGTGAGGAAGGTGGTGCTGCCCTCGCCATGGACCAGGAAGATCGAGTGGCTGCCGAGGTTGGCGAGGTGGGTGTCGATCGGGATGCGGCGGCTCCAGCGGACCACTCGCCGGGTGAAGTCGACGCGGTCCTCGGGGTCGGCGGCGCGGGCGCCGGCGCCGTTCTTCTCGACGATCGGGTCGATGCCGAAGAAGTGCTCGATGCGGTTCGCCTGGGCGGCTATCCAGGGGACGTCCAGGGCGTAGGTGTTCCACCACAGGGCGAGCGCGCCGCCCGGGCGCAGTACGCGCAGGGCCTCGGGTATCGAGTGGGCCGGGTCGGTCCAGTGCCAGGCCTGGGCGTAGGTGAGGAGGTCGGCCGAGGAGTCGGCCAGGGGGAGGGCGTCGCCGGTGCCGCGGACGATGGGGATCCCGGGGTGCGCCCGGCGGAACTGGGCCGCCATGCCGTCGCCGGGTTCCACGGCGATGACTTCGGCGCCGCGGGCGTGCAGGAGCGCGGTGGCGATTCCCGTACCGGCCCCGACGTCCACGACGCGCGCTGCGGCGAGGGGGCGGCTGGCCAGTTCCTCGACGGCGTCGAAGAGGGCGGGTGGATAGGAGGGGCGGTTGGCGGTGTACTGGGCCGCGGCGGCGTTGAAGGAGTGGGCGCGGGTGGAGTGGGGAGAGGCTGCCGTCATGGAGCCATGGTGGCGGGGTGGGCGCTCCGGGGGTTCGGTTTCGGTGAGAGCGGTTCCTCGCCGGGCGGTCAGGAGCGGCGGCGCTTCTTCGGGTTGCCCGAGCGGCGCTTGGTGCGCTTCTCGTAGAGTTGCTGGGCCGTCTCGTACTCCTCGCGGTGGAGCTTCTCGCCAGGGGCCTCGGTGAGGGAGCGGAAGAAGTAGGCGAGCAGGGAGCCGACGAAGCCGATGGCCAGCAAGCCGCGCAGGGAGGCCTGGCGGGCGGGGTCGGGGCGCTTGCCGAAGCCTTCCCAGGTGTTCCGGAAGGCGAGGGCGCTGCAGATCGCGAACATCACGGTCATGAGGACGGTGACCAGGCTGCCGACGGCGGCGATCTGCAGGCCCTCGTAGGCGAAGCGCAGGACCAGGCAGGAGACGACCCCGGCCGCGAGCGAGCCCACGGCGACGCCGATACGGCGGGCCGTGTAGCCGTCGGTGTGACCGACCCAGGTCGTGCCGAAGAAGCGGATGGGTTCGGGGCGGGGGCCCGCGGCCGGGTCGGGGGTGCCGTTGTCGTCGCTCACGCGTCGATTATCGCTCCGGCCGGCCGGGGGTCCCCGCAGGGGCTCAGGCGCAGGACGGACGGACGTAGCCGTCGCTGCCCGTGTGGACCTTGGCGCCCTCGGACAGGAGTGATCTACGACTGAGCGGGGTCAGGTCGTTCCCCTGTCTGCGGAGTCAGCCGCAGCGGGAGGCCACGTAGCCGTCGCTGCCGGTGTTCACGTACGCGTCCGAGACGAACTCGCCGTTGCTGATGTTGTCCCAGATCTTGCTCGTGCCGTACGGGCCGGTCACGGTCGTGCCCGGCATCTGGCAGTAGATCGGGACGCGTGAACCCTCGGGTAGCACGCGCACGATGTCGTAGTTGGTGCCGGGCCCGTTGCGGACGTTGAGACGGACGCCCGGGGCGATCGAGTAGTAGCGATAGGACGCGGTGGCGAGCGCCTCGACCTGCTCCCCGCCCTCGACCTCTCCTGCACGGTCAACAGACATGGAAAAACCTCCCCCGTTGAACCCCACGTCTGCCGTGGGGCCCCGTTGATTCCCCTGAATCGCGCCATGAAACACAAGTACGCAACTCGCACGCAGAGGCTAGCAAGCCGCCTCTGTCTCGTACGAGTCATCGACTAGGCTCCGTGCGTCGCGCGCGCGGACGAACAGCACGGGGGTGGTCCCATGGCGCCACAGCGGAACGCCGGAGCGGGCGCGGAAGCGGAACTTCCCGAGTACGCCGGTCACTACCGGCTGGAGTCCTGCCTGGGCTCCGGCGGCATGGGCGTCGTCCATCTGGCGCGCAGCACCTCGGGGATGAAGCTCGCGGTGAAGGTCATCCATGCCGAGTTCGCCCGGGATCGCGAGTTCAGGGGGCGGTTCCGGCAGGAGATAGCAGCGGCCCGAAGGGTGAGCGGTGCCTTCACGGCGTCCGTGGTAGACGCCGATCCGGAGGCCGAACGCCCCTGGATGGCCACGCTGTTCATACCGGGGCCGACACTCTCCGATCATGTCAAGCGGAACGGCCCGATGGCTCCGGAGCAGTTGCGCCGGCTGATGGCCGGGCTCGCGGAGGCGCTGCGTGACATCCACCGGGTCGGGGTCGTCCACCGGGATCTGAAACCGAGCAACGTGCTCCTCGCCGAGGACGGACCGAAGGTCATCGACTTCGGCATCTCTCGGCCAAAAGACAGTGAACTGCGGACCGAGACAGGGAAGTTGATCGGCACGCCGCCGTTCATGGCGCCCGAGCAGTTCCGACGGCCGCGGGAGGTCGGTCCCGCCGCGGACATCTTCGCGCTGGGGTCGGTCATGGTGCACGCGGCCACGGGGCGCGGGCCGTTCGACTCGGACAGTCCGTACGTCGTCGCCTACCAAGTCGTGCACGACGAGGCCGACTTGACCGGCGTACCGGCGAACCTGGCGCCGCTGATCCAGCGGTGTCTCGCCAAGGAGCCCGAGGACCGGCCCACGCCCGACGAGTTGATGCGGGCTCTGCGGTCCGTGGCGGCCTCCTACGACACGCAGGCGTTCATCCCGGCCCAGCGGACGAGCGACGAGCCCCCGGCCGAGCCCCGCCGCACCAAGAAACCTGCCGCGCGGCCGGCCCGGAGGCGACACGGCCGTCAGGCAGTACTGGCGGCAGGCGTGCTGGCGCTCCTGGTGGGCGGTGGTCTCGTGACCGTTCACCTGGCCGGCGGCGATGCCCCGGCAACGGAGGGGAGGGGCACCCGGACGACGGCGGCCGCGTTCGGCGCGTGGCAAACCGAGTCGGTGTCCGGGGCGGCATCCATGCCCCAGTGCTCGTACGGGGCGGGCAAGTTGCTCTGCGCGCAGTCCGACGTGGTTTTCGGCCTTGATCCGTCCGACGGCCGTGTGCTCTGGCGGCACTCCGTCGCAAAGGCACACCGAAGTGGACCGCCGGTGCTCGCGGGTGGGCTCGTACAGCCCCCGACGGTCCAGGACCCCGATCTGGAAGGCCTCGATCCCGGTTCCGGGAAGGCTCGTTGGGAGCGGAAGGCGCCGAGCCACAGCAGCAAGCGGGCGGCCGGAGACACGCTCCTGTTCACTGGCGCGGACGGGACTGTCACCGGAGTGGACGCCGCCTCCGGCGACACGACGTGGAGCCATCGGATACCCGGCCAGAGCGCGCCGTACTTCTCGTCGTTCGCCGGGGACTCCCTCGCCTATGCGACGAGCCCGTCCGCCGACGGCACGAGCACGCTCGTCACCGCAGTGGATCCGGCCACGGGCGCCGTTCGATGGGAGACGGAAATGAGCGGGACGCTGAAGCCCGTCGGTGCCCAGGACGGCTCCGTCTACTTCCTCTCGGTCGCGCCCTCCGGGGACACGACCGCGGTGATCCGCTACAACCCCGAGTCCCGGGCCTCGCAGCGCGTGACCCTGCCGGTTCCCCGCCAAGACCCCCTCGCCACGGTGCGCGGAGGCGTCGTCCACCTCCTGTCCAGAGGCGGCGCCCTGGAGGCTGTCGACATGGACCGGCGCAGGCGGCTGTGGTCCGTTGAGACCTCCGTGAGCCGAGGCTCGGCGCCGGTCGCCGACGGGCGGCACGTCTACGTCGCCGTCGCCGACGGACGGCTGCTCGCCGTCGACGCCCGAAGCGGCGAGCTCGTCGGCCAGACTCCCCCGCGGCTCTCCAAGAAGGCCGACCAGGTGGCATTCGAGATCCCGGCCCCTCTCCTTGCCAACGGCTACGTGTACGCCGCAGCCCCCGACGGCTCCGTCTTCGCCCTCGACACACGCAACCCCACCGACTGGTAGGCACGCCAAAGGGCCGCCCCCCGCCGAAGCAGAAGGCGGCCCCAAGTGCCGGGTATCAGCCCAGCTTCGTGACGTCCCGCACCGCGCCCTTGTCCGCGCTGGTAGCCATCGCCGCGTACGCCCGCAGTGCCGCCGAGACCTTGCGTTCGCGGTTCTTCGGGGCGTACGCCCCGTTCAACGCCTGCTGGCGGCGTGTGAGTTCCGCATCCTCGACCAGCAACTCGATCGTGCGGTTCGGGATGTCGATGCGGATGCGGTCGCCGTCCTCGACGAGGGCGATGGTGCCGCCGGAGGCCGCCTCAGGGGAGGCGTGGCCGATGGACAGGCCCGAGGTGCCCCCGGAGAAGCGGCCGTCGGTGATCAGGGCGCAGGTCTTGCCGAGACCGCGGCCCTTGAGGAAGGACGTCGGGTAGAGCATCTCCTGCATACCGGGGCCGCCCTTGGGGCCCTCGTAGCGGATGACCACCACGTCGCCGTGCGTGACCTGCTTGTTGAGGATCTTCTCGACGGCCTCTTCCTGCGACTCGCAGACGACCGCCGGGCCCTCGAAGGTCCAGATCGACTCGTCGACGCCGGCCGTCTTCACCACACAGCCGTCGACCGCGAGGTTGCCGCGCAGGACCGCCAGGCCGCCGTCCTTGGAGTACGCGTGCTCGGCGCTGCGGATGCAACCGCCCTCGGCGTCCTCGTCCAGCGCCTCCCAGCGCTTGGACTGGGAGAAGGCCTCGGCGGAGCGGACGCAGCCGGGGGCCGCGTGCCACAGTTCCACCGCCTCCGCCGACGGAGAGCCGCCGCGGACGTCCCAGGTCTTCATCCAGTCCGCCAGGGACGGGCTGTGGACCGCGTGCACGTCCTCGTTCAGCAGGCCCGCGCGGTGCAGTTCGCCGAGCAGGGCGGGAATGCCGCCGGCGCGGTGCACGTCCTCCATGTAGTACGTGCGGTCCTTGGCGACGTTCGGCGCGACCTTCGCCAGGCACGGGACGCGGCGGCTGACCGCGTCGATCTGCTCAAGGCCGAAGGGGACGCCCGCCTCCTGCGCGGCGGCGAGCAGGTGCAGGATCGTGTTGGTGGAGCCGCCCATCGCGATGTCCAGGGCCATGGCGTTCTCGAAGGCCTGGAAGGTGGCGACGTTGCGCGGCAGGACCGTCTCGTCGTCCTGCTCGTAGTAGCGGCGGGTGATGTCCATGACCGTGCGGGCCGCGTCCTCGTACAGACCCTTGCGGGCCGTGTGCGTGGCGAGGACCGAGCCGTTGCCCGGGAGCGAGAGGCCGATGGCCTCCGTGAGGCAGTTCATCGAGTTGGCGGTGAACATGCCGGAACAGCTGCCGCAGGTCGGACAGGCGTTCTCCTCGATACGGAGGATGTCCTCGTCCGAGATCTTGTCGTTCACGGCGTCGGAGATCGCGTCGACCAGGTCGAGGGTGCGGACCGTGCCGTCGACCAGCGTGGCGCGGCCGGACTCCATCGGGCCGCCGGAGACGAAGACCGTGGGGATGTTGAGGCGGAGAGCCGCGTTCAGCATGCCCGGGGTGATCTTGTCGCAGTTGGAGATGCAGATCAGGGCGTCGGCGCAGTGGGCCTCGACCATGTACTCGACCGAGTCGGCGATCAGGTCGCGGGACGGGAGGCTGTACAGCATGCCGCCGTGGCCCATCGCGATGCCGTCGTCGACGGCGATCGTGTTGAACTCGCGCGGGATGCCGCCCGCCTCGCGGATGGCCTCGCTGACGATCCGGCCGACCGGCTGGAGGTGGGTGTGGCCCGGCACGAACTCGGTGAAGCTGTTGGCGACCGCGATGATCGGCTTACGGCCGATGTCCGCACCGGGTACACCGGAGGCGCGCATAAGGGCGCGGGCGCCCGCCATGTTGCGACCGTGGGTGACTGTGCGGGACCTCAGCTCGGGCATCGTCGCTCGCTCCTTCAGACAGATAGGGCTGCTATTGAGCGTACGCCGGTCATCCAGGGTCCGGACACGGTGTCCGGAATGCGGGATGTACGTCTCGGTCGGCGGCCGTGTGCTCGTCAGGGCTGGGTCAGGTGGCGCTGTACGACGGGTGCCACCCTCGTGATGATCTGCTCCGGGTCCGCCGAGGCAATCGGCTCGATCTTGATGACGTACCGCATCATCGCGATGCCGACGAGCTGGGCGGCCGCGAGCTCGGCGCGCAGTTCGGCGTCCGGGAGGTCGAGCTGTTCGGCGATACGGCGCAGCAGCTGGGCCGCGACCAGCTTGCGGAAGACGGCGGCCGCGCTCTCGTTGTTGACGGCCGAGCGGACGATCGCGAGCAGCGGAGCCCTTGTGACCGGGTTCTCCCAGAGACCGAAGATCATCCTGGTCAGCCGTTCGCCGACGCCGTCGAGGGGGCCGTCGAGGACGGTGTCGCGGGCCCGGAACGCGGGCGCGAAGGCGACCTCCACGGCCGCCTCGAAGACCTGTTCCTTGGTGCCGAAGTAGTGGTGCACGAGAGCGGAGTCCACCCCGGCCGCCTTGGCGATGCCGCGCACGGACGTCTTCTCGTACCCCCGCTCGGAGAACTCCTCGCGGGCCACGGCCAGGATCCGGGCCCTGGTGTCGGCGGATTCACTGCGGGTACGACGGCCCCGGCCCCTGCGGGGTGCTGCGGTGTCGGTCACGGTCGGGGCACCTTCACCGCGGAGGCCAGATGGAGACGGGTGAAGGCCAGCGCCTCGGCGAGGTCGGCCTCCCGCTCGGCGCTGGACATCGCCCGCCGGGTGTTGACCTCGATGACGACATGGCCGTCGAAACCGGTCAGGGCGAGACGTTCCAGCACCTCGGCGCAGGGCTGGGTGCCGCGGCCCGGGACGAGGTGCTCGTCCTTCGCCGAACCCCGGCCGTCCGCGAGGTGCACATGCCCCAGCCGGTCACCCATGCGGTCGATCATATGGATGGCGTCGGTGCGGGCGGTCGCGGTGTGGCTGAGATCGATCGTGAAGTGACGGTAGTCGTCCTTGGTGACGTCCCAGTCGGGGGCGTACGCGAGCATCTCGCGGTCGCGGTAGCGCCAGGGGTACATGTTCTCTACGGCGAACCGCACATCCGTCTCGTTCGCCATACGCCAGATTCCGGCGACGAAGTCCCGCGCGTACTGGCGCTGCCAGCGGAACGGGGGGTGCACGACGACCGTGCTCGCGCCCAGCTTCTCGGCCGCCGCCTGGGCGCGCTGGAGCTTGGTCCAGGGGTCGGTGGACCACACGCGCTGGGTGATGAGCAGGCAGGGGGCGTGCACGGCGAGGATCGGGATCTGGTGGTAGTCGCTGAGCCGGCGCAGTGCCTCGATGTCCTGGCTGACCGGATCGGTCCACACCATGACCTCGACGCCGTCGTAGCCGAGGCGCGCCGCGATCTCGAAGGCCGTCGCCGTCGACTCCGGATAGACCGAGGCCGTAGACAGCGCGACCTTCGCATCCGGGATGCGCACCACTGGTTCTGCCACGGAGACAGGGTACGGGGCCTCGCTCGGCACGGTGGAGCCGACGGCCGCTGGCGGGGTGTGGGGGGCGCGGCAATCAGCCAGGCGGGGTGGGGTGGCCCACTTCACTTGGATGCCCCCTCCCCTGGAAGCGCCCTACCCCGCCGCCCCGGCCGTCACCGTCGCACAGCCGGAAGGTGGTCCATCCTCCGCAGGATCACGCCCTCCCGCAGCGCCCACGGGCAGATCTCCAGGTTCTCCACGCCGAACAGGTCCATCGCGCCCTCGGCGACCAGCGCGCCCGCTACGAGCTGGCCCGCGCGGCCTTCGGAGACGCCGGGGAGTTCGGCGCGTTCCGCCGCTGTCATGCCGGCGAGCTGCGGGACCCACGCCTCCAGGGACTCGCGCTTCAGGTCGCGCTGGACGTACAGGCCCTCCGCGGAGCGGGCGGCGCCTGCGATGCGGGCGAGCTGCTTGAAGGTCTTGGACGTGGCCACGACATGGTCGGGGCGTCCGAAGCGGCTGAACTCGCCGACCGTACGCGCGATCTGGGCGCGGACATGCCGGCGCAGGGCGCGGATGTCCTCGGGGTCGGGCGGATCGCCGGGCAGCCAGGCGGCGGTGAGGCGGCCGGCGCCGAGCGGCAGCGACACCGCGGCGTCCGGCTCCTCGTCGATGCCGTAGGCGATCTCAAGGGAGCCGCCGCCGATGTCCAGGACCAGCAGTTTTCCGGCCGACCACCCGAACCAGCGGCGGACGGCGAGGAAGGTGAGCCGGGCCTCCTCGGCGCCGGTGAGGACCTGGAGCTCCACCCCGGTCTCGGCCTTCACGCGCGCGAGGACGTCATCGGCGTTGCTGGCCTCGCGCACCGCGGAGGTCGCGAACGGCAGCAGGTCCTCCACACCCTTGTCCTCGGCGGCCTGGAGCGCTTCCTTGACGACCGCGATGAGTTTGTCGACCCCGTCGGGCCCGATGGCCCCGCTCTCGTCGAGCAGTTGGGCAAGGCGCAGCTCCGCCTTGTGCGAGTGCGCGGGCAGCGGGCGCGCGCCCGGGTGCGCATCCACCACCAGCAGATGCACCGTGTTCGATCCCACGTCGAGGACACCGAGTCTCATGTACGGAACGCTACTGCCAGCCGAGCCGGGCACCGCCCCCGGTGCGGTCCCGGCCGGGGTCTCGGGCGACTTACCCTGGACGAGTGCCAAAGACGAAAAAGGCGAAGGACCAGAAGACGGCCAAATCATCCGACGGTTCTTCGCAGGTGAAGCCGTCGAAGAAGGCGAAGAGGAAGGCCCTGGCTGCGGACGAGAAGGGGCTCGATTTCGCACGCGCGTGGGTGGAGTTCCCCGATCCGGCAGACGACGAGCAGATCTTCCGGTGCGATCTGACATGGCTGACCTCTCGTTGGAACTGCATCTTCGGCAGCGGCTGCCAGGGCATCCAAGCAGGCCGCGCGGACGACGGATGCTGCACCCTGGGCGCCCACTTCTCCGACGATGACGACGAGAAGCGGGTGGCCGAGCACGTGGCGAGGCTCACTCCGGAGATCTGGCAGCACCATGACGTGGGCACGGAGACCGGATGGATCTCGGAGGACGAGGACGGCGACCGGCAGACCCGGCCGTACCAGGGCTCGTGCATCTTCCAGAACCGGCCCGGCTTCGCGGGCGGCGCGGGCTGCTCGCTGCACATCCTCGCCCTCAAGGAGGGCCGCGAGCCGCTGGAGACCAAGCCGGACGTCTGCTGGCAGCTTCCGGTCCGGCGGACCTACGACTGGATCGACCGGCCCGACGACACCCGGGTGCTCCAGGTGTCGATCGGCGAGTACGACCGCCGCGGCTGGGGCCCGGGCGGCCATGATCTGCACTGGTGGTGCACCTCGGCGACCTCGGCACACGGCGCCGGTGAGCCGGTGTATGTCTCCTACCGGCCGGAACTGATCGAGATGATGGGCAAGGCCGGCTACGACCGCCTGGTCGAGCTGTGCGAGGAGCGGCTGGCCTCGCAGCTGCCCCTGTTGGCTCCGCATCCCGCGGATCCGGTGGACTGACGGCCCCAAGAACCACCCCGAGGGCTACGACGTGGTCGGGCTCGGGTCGCCGCTGCCGCTCGGCGGTGGCGTCGAGCCTCCCGGGTCCCCCGGGCCGGACGGCGGCGGGTCCGGGTCGGAGGACGAGGGCGGCGGGTCGCTCGGCGTGGGGTCCGTGGGCGTGGGGTCCGTGGGCGTCGGCTCGGTCGGCGTCGGCTCGGGGTCGGTGGGTGTCGGGTCCGGCGACGACGGGGGCGGGTCGCTCGGAGTGGGATCCGTGGGTTCCGGATCGGGGCTGCCCGGTCCGGGGTCGGAGGGGCTGGGCGCGGTGCCGTAGCCCTCGATGCGGACGACGGCTCCGGCGGGTGAGACGGCGACCTGTGCGCTCCAGTACCCGGACGGCTCGCGCAGCGGGTCGACGTACACCTTGATCGTCAACGATGCGCCGGGGGCGAGGGTTCCCGAGGACCGGCTCAGGTAGAGCCAGGAGGCGCCGGTGGTGGCGGACCAGCGCACGGGGGCGTCGCCGGTCGCGGTCAGGGTGATGAACGTGGTGTCGCCGTGGTTGCCCGCCGTCACGTCGAGCTGTGCCGCGCCCTTCTTGCCGGTGCCGGTGACGCTGATGACCTCGACCGTGACATCGGGCTTGGTGCCCTTGGCGGGGCGTCCGCCGGGGTGGGTGCTGGCGTTGCCGGCGTTCTCGTAGCCGTCCTCGGCCGTCTCGCGGTCCAGGGCGCCCGGGCCGTGCGCCTCGCTCGCGCTGGCGGAGCGGCCCTCGGTCGGCTCGCCGGTGGGCGTGCCCCGGTAGGCCGCCCACAGGGCGAGCACGGGCGCGGCGACGACGGTGGCGACGACGGTCGTGGTGACGGCACGCGCGCGGAGGCGGTCCCGGCGGGCGGCCCGGTCCTTGGGGTCCATCGGGAAGCCGCGGCGGTCGAAGCGGGGGGCGGTGCCCCGCGCGCGTGGGACGTGCGCCATGGCGACGTGCAGCGCCGCGCGCGGCGCCTCCAGGACGGGCAGCTCGGCCGGGGTGACGGTGGCGCCGGGCCAGCGGCCGGGGACCGCGCGTTCGGCGGTACGGCGGCAGCGGGGGCAGTCGTCGACGTGGCGCACCAGCTCGCGGCGCAGGGCTGTGCTGAGGACGAGCTGGTTGTCGCCGGTGAGGCGGGCGACGCTCGGGCAGGTGCCGGTCTCCACCACGGCGAGCGCCGCGCGCGTGCGCTCCACCTCACAGGCGGCGGAGGCGAGCAGCTCGCGGGCGGCTGTGGGGTCCATGCCGAGCACGGCGGCGACCTCGTGGGCGGCGAGGTGGTGGCGTACGGCGAGTTCGAGCGCCTCGCGCTGTTCGGGGGTGGTGCCGGCCGCCTCCGGCCAGGCGAGCAGGGAGAGTTGGCGTCTGCGGTCTTCCTGGACCTGCTCGGAGACGGGCGGGGCGGTGGGCTGCCGATGGGTGCCGTGGCGGCCCGCCGCGTGGGTGGCCTGACGTTTCTGCTTGGCCTCGGCCAGCTTGCGCAGGCATGCCCAGCGGGCGACGGCGTACAGCCAGGCCCGGCGATCGGCGGCGGCCTCCGGGACGCGCTGCCCGCGGCGCTCGGCCAGGGCGAGGACGTCGCCCAGGGCGGCGGTCGCGGTGTCGTGGTCGCACAGCACGGAGAGGCAGTAGGTGAACAGGCCGTCCAGGTACGGCTCGTAGCGCGCGGGCGGGCGCTGCGCGAGGGTGCGCGCCGCGCCTCGGTCGCGCGCCTCCCGGTGCGCTCGGTGTGCGCCGGTGGTGCGGGTGGAGGTCTCCGGACTGCTGCTCATCACCCGTGGACCGTAGGCGGGTCGGGGAGGCGGCTTCTTCCACCTTGAGGACATTTAATCCGTACGGGTGAAACGATCCCTCATAAGGGGACAGGAGCCACGGATTCCGTGGCTGGTTCCCGGCGACGGCGGCTGGTTTCACGCAGTCGGGGCGGGGGCGGCCGTTCCGTACCCGCCGCCACCGAGGGCGTTGTCAGTGGGGCCGGATACCGTTCCGTCCATGGCTGCCCGTACGAAGTCCGCCAAAGAGCGCCCCTCCTACCGCTGCACCGAGTGTGGGTGGCAGACGGCGAAGTGGCTCGGTCGGTGCCCCGAGTGTCAGGCCTGGGGGACGATCGAGGAGTACGGCGCGCCCGCGGTCCGTACGACGGCGCCCGGGCGTGTGACCAACTCGGCCGTGCCCATCGGACAGGTCGACGGACGGCAGGCGACCGCCCGGTCCACCGGGGTGCCCGAGCTGGACCGCGTGCTCGGCGGCGGGCTCGTGCCCGGGGCCGTCGTGCTGCTCGCGGGCGAGCCCGGTGTGGGCAAGTCCACGCTGCTGCTCGACGTCGCGGCCAAGGCGGCCAGTGACGAGCACCGCACCCTCTATGTCACCGGCGAGGAGTCGGCGAGCCAGGTCCGGCTGCGCGCCGACCGCATCAAGGCCCTCGACGACCATCTGTATCTCGCCGCCGAGACCGACCTGTCGGCGGTGCTCGGCCACTTGGACGCGGTCAAGCCGTCCCTGCTGATCCTGGACTCCGTGCAGACGGTGGCCTCCCCGGAGATCGACGGCGCCCCGGGCGGCATGGCGCAGGTGCGGGAGGTGGCCGGGGCGCTGATCCGGGCCTCCAAGGAGCGCGGGATGTCCACGCTGCTCGTGGGCCATGTCACCAAGGACGGCGCCATCGCGGGCCCCCGCCTGCTGGAGCACCTCGTGGACGTCGTCCTGCACTTCGAGGGCGACCGGCACGCGCGCCTGCGCCTGGTGCGCGGCGTCAAGAACCGGTACGGCGCGACGGACGAGGTCGGCTGCTTCGAACTGCACGACGAGGGCATCACTGGACTTACCGACCCAAGCGGACTTTTCCTGACCCGTCGTGACGAACCGGTCCCCGGTACCTGTCTGACGGTCACCCTGGAGGGCCGCCGCCCCCTGGTCGCCGAAGTGCAGGCGCTCACCGTCGACTCGCAGATCCCCTCCCCGCGCCGCACCACCTCCGGCCTGGAGACCTCCCGGGTCTCGATGATGCTCGCCGTACTGGAACAGCGCGGCCGGATCAGCGCCCTCGGCAAGCGGGACATCTACTCCGCGACGGTCGGCGGAGTGAAGCTCTCCGAGCCCGCCGCGGACCTCGCCATCGCCCTCGCGCTGGCCAGCGCCGCGAGCGACACCCCGCTGCCGAAGAACCTCGTCGCGATCGGCGAGGTGGGCCTTGCGGGCGAGGTCAGACGGGTCACGGGCGTCCAGCGCCGGCTCTCCGAAGCGCACCGGCTGGGCTTCACGCACGCGCTCGTGCCGGGCGACCCCGGGAAGATCCCTGCGGGGATGAAGGTGCTGGAAGTCGCGGACATAGGGGACGCTCTCCGGGTCCTTCCGCGCTCGCGTCGACGAGACGCCCCACGGGACGACGAGGACCGCCGGTAGACTTTGCCCTGGTCTCGCCCGTCCGTACGAATGAAGTGTGCGAAACGGGAGCGCCCCAGATCCTGCGACCGGAGGAGTGCAGTGGCAGCCAACGACCGGGCAGCAGCTCCCGGAAAGTCCGGTGGGAGCTCCGGTGCCGATGGCCTGATGCGCGCCTCACTGAGCGCCGTGGCACCCGGCACGGCCCTGCGCGACGGGCTGGAACGGATCCTCCGTGGCAACACCGGAGGGCTCATCGTGCTGGGCTCCGACAAGACCGTCGAGGCCATGTGCACGGGCGGATTCGTGCTGGATGTCGAGTTCACGGCGACCCGGCTGCGGGAGCTGTGCAAGCTGGACGGCGGCATCGTGCTCTCCTCCGACCTGTCGAAGATCCTGCGTGCCGGTGTGCAGCTGGTGCCGGATCCGATGATCCCCACGGAAGAGACGGGCACCCGGCACCGTACGGCGGACCGGGTCAGCAAGCAGGTCGGGTTCCCCGTCGTCTCCGTCTCCCAGTCCATGCGGCTGGTCGCCCTGTACGTCGACGGGCAGCGGCGGGTGCTGGAGGACTCCGCGGCGATTCTGTCCCGGGCGAATCAGGCGCTGGCGACCCTTGAGCGGTACAAGCTGCGTCTCGACGAGGTCGCGGGAACGTTGTCAGCGCTGGAGATCGAGGACCTGGTGACGGTCCGGGACGTCTCGGCGGTGGCGCAGCGGCTGGAGATGGTCCGGCGGATCGCCACCGAAATCGCCGAGTACGTGGTGGAGCTGGGTACCGACGGGCGGCTTCTCGCGCTTCAGCTGGACGAGTTGATCGCGGGTGTCGAGCCCGAGCGGGAACTCGTGGTCCGGGACTATGTGCCCGAGCCGACGGCCAAGCGGTCCCGTACGGTCGAGGAGGCGCTGTCCGAACTGGACGCGCTGAGCCATGCGGAGCTGCTGGAACTGGCCACGGTGGCCCGGGCGTTGGGATACACCGGGTCGCCCGAGGCGCTGGACTCCGCGGTGTCGCCGCGGGGCTTCCGGCTGCTGGCGAAGGTGCCGCGGCTGCCCGGGGCGATCATCGACCGGCTGGTGGAGCACTTCGGCGGGCTGCAGAAGCTGCTGGCCGCGAGCGTGGACGATCTGCAGACGGTGGACGGGGTCGGCGAGGCCCGGGCGCGGAGCGTGCGCGAGGGGCTGTCGCGGCTGGCGGAGTCTTCGATTCTGGAGCGGTACGTCTAGGCCCGTACTTCGCAGGTCGCCGAAAAGGTTCTCCGCATCGGCCTCACGGCGTCCGATCTCGACCGGGCCGGACCGAGACGGCCATCGCTGCTGCGGTTCCGACCGGCGAGCGATCAGCTACGACCGCTTGGTCTTCACGATCGGGTGACCTGCGAAGTACGGGTCTAGGAGACCACTGAGAATCTTGAAAACCCGCCCGACTTGCACCGGATTGCCCCGATCGACTTCTGCGGGCGAACCTGGGCGATCGGGGCGTCCCAAGCCAGATCTTCAGGACACTTCCAGCCTGCGGCGCGCGGCCGTTACGTTCGAGCGGCACCCGGCACCGCCGGGCCGACCCGCCGGGCGAGCCGTCAGTCCTTCTCCAGCACGAACGACGTCTGCGCCTTCGTAAAGCCCGGAGTCGTCGCCTCCACCAGGTAGGTGCCGACCGCCGCCGAGCCCGCCGGAGGCGTCGCGCACTGGGGCGCGCTCGGCTTGCGGTCCCACTTGACCGTGTAGGTGACGCTGCTGTCGGCGGCCACTCGGAAGGGCAGGCTGGCGGCGGTCTTCGGGCAGTCCGCGGAGGACCAGTAGGCGTCGTCGCTGCCTGCCTGAGTGATCGTCAGGACCGCGTTCTTCGGGCCCAGATCGACCTTGCAGTCGCCGCCGGAGGAGTTCGTCGCGGTGAGTTCCAGGGTCGGCGTCTCACCGGGCCCGTACGTGTTGCGCACACTCCGTACCGTCAACTTCACCGCGCCCGCAGTGCAGTTGGGCAATGAGGACCCCGCCGGAAGCGCGTCGCCCGCGCCAACACCCGTACCGCCGCCCGTCGAGCCGCCACCTGCGCTCCCGTCGGAGGACCCGGAGCCCGAGCCGTCGCCCGAACCCGCCGTGTCACCGGAGCCGGACCCCGACCCGTCCCCCGACCCCGACCCACCGGTGTCCTCGTCGCCCGACTCGTCCCGTCCGCCCGGCGCCTGGCTGATCGCGGGGCCGGAGCCGGACGGCCCCGGCGTGATCGTCGACGGTGCGGGATTCTTGCCGTTGCTTCCGTCCGCGTCGTTCTTGCCGCCTCCGCCGCCCGAGGTGAGCACCCAGGTGATCAGCAGCGCCAACAGGGCGACCACGGACAGCAGTACGGCCCTCCGTCGCCAGTAGATGGAGGAGGGAAGCGGCCCGACCGGATTGCGCAGAGATCCCACGGCGCAAACTGTACGAGAGATCGGCGCGTTCGCTTGCCCCACCCGCCACCCCGGGCCGCAACTTTTCCGGATCATCATCCCGGAGAGTCGCCCCAACCGGCGTCTCCACCCCTGTCTTTCGTCAGGTCGAGCCACTGACCGCTGCCGAACTCGGGTTGGTGGAGCCCCCTCAAGATCCCGTACCCCAAGGGGTGGCGGTGTCACCGTCCGGCCCGTCCCGCATGGCAGGATCGGTAAGGCCATGACTGCGCCCACGAAGTCCGACGCCCTCCCCGAGTCCCTCAGCGGAGCGTCCCCGCTGCACGCCCCCGTCATCGACTGGTTCGACGGCCACGCCCGGGATCTGCCCTGGCGGCGGCCCGAGGCCGGACCGTGGGGCGTGATGGTCAGCGAGTTCATGCTCCAGCAGACGCCGGTGACCCGGGTCCTGCCCGTCTACGAGCAGTGGCTGGCCCGCTGGCCGCGCCCCGCCGACCTGGCCGCCGAGGCTCCGGGCGAGGCCGTCCGCGCCTGGGGCCGGCTCGGCTATCCGCGCCGCGCGCTCAGGCTGCACGGGGCCGCGGGCGCGATAACGGAACGGCACGGCGGCGACGTACCGACCGATCACGCCCAGCTCCTCGCGCTGCCCGGCATCGGGGAGTACACGGCGGCCGCGGTCGCCTCCTTCGCGTACGGGCAGCGGCACCCGGTGCTCGACACCAACGTCCGCCGGGTCATCGCGCGGGCGGTGACCGGCGTGCGGTACCCGCCGAACGCCACCACCGCAGCCGAGCGCAAGCTCGCCCGCGCGCTGCTGCCCGAGGACGAGCCGACCGCCGCGCGCTGGGCCGCCGCCTCCATGGAGCTGGGCGCGCTGGTGTGCACGGCGAAGAACGAGTCGTGCCACCGCTGTCCGATCGCCGCGCAGTGCGCCTGGCGGCTCGCGGGCAAGCCGGAGCACGAGGGCCCGCCGCGCCGCGGCCAGACCTACGCCGGCACCGACCGTCAGGTCCGCGGCAAGCTGCTCGCCGTGCTGCGCGAGGCCCACGCGCCCGTGCCGCAGACGGTCCTGGACCGCGTATGGCATGAACCGGTACAGCGCGCCCGGGCGCTGGACGGTCTGGTCGCGGACGGTCTGGTGGAGCCACTGCCGGGTGGTTTGTATCGGCTCCCGTTGACCTGAGGCCCGGGCGGAACGCCACATCACCCCATACCGGCCCGATTCAGTGCGCTGCTTTACCCGTTTCCTCCTTCCGTTACACAACCGACGGACAGCCGAGTGCCAGCCGCAGGCTGCTTCGGACAGCGCCGTGACAACAGCTCCGTAGCTTCATGTCCGTGCTCGACACGAGCGCGACGAAAGTCAACGGGGATGTGGAGGCGGTCAACATGGCGCAGGGCGAGGTGCTCGAATTCGAGGAGTACGTCCGCACCCGGCAGGACGCGCTGCTGCGCAGCGCGCGTCGGCTGGTGCCGGACCCCGTGGACGCCCAGGACCTCCTCCAGACGGCGCTGGTACGGACGTACGGCCGCTGGGAGACCATCGAGGACAAGCGGCTCGCGGACGCCTATCTGCGCCGGGTGATGATCAACACGCGTACCGAGTGGTGGCGGGCCCGCAAGCTGGAGGAGGTGCCGACCGAGCAGCTCCCGGACGCCTCGGTCGACGACTCCACCGAGCAGCACGCGGACCGCGCTCTGCTGATGGACGTCATGAAGGTGCTCGCCCCCAAGCAGCGCAGTGTGGTCGTGCTGCGACACTGGGAGCAGATGTCCACGGAGGAGACGGCCGCCGCCCTCGGCATGTCGGCCGGAACGGTCAAGAGCACGCTGCACCGGGCGCTCGCCCGGCTCCGCGAGGAGCTGGAGAGCCGCGATCTGGACGCACGCGCGCTGGAGCGTGAGGAGCGGGAGCGTTGCGCGGCCTAGCCGACAAGGCCAGTGCGGGGCCGGTACCTGCCCGGGGGTCCCACCAGGCGGTGATCACGGCGCTCGTCGTGTTCGCCGCCCTCGCCCTTTTCGTGTCCGCCTGCGCCACCGGCGGCACCGGCGCCCGGGACGAGGGCCCCGCGCACGACGAGTCGGCGGCGGGCGCCGCCGTCACCCCCTCGTCGGCCCCCTCGCCCATGTCCACCGGCCGCCCCGGTCAGGCGGAGGTCGTGCGGATCGTCAAGGCGGACCCGCTGGTCTCGTCCGAGGTCAAGCGCGATCTCAAGCCCTGTGCCGCCGACGACTACCCCATCGACACCTCCTACGGCGACCTGACCGGCGGATCCTCCGACGACGTCGTGGTCAACGTCCTGACCTGCGCAGACGGCGTGGGCGTGGGGTCGTATGTGTATCGCGAGCAGAACGGCGCGTACGAGAATGTGTTCAAGGCCGAGGAGCCGCCGGTCTACGCGCAGATCGACCGCGGCGATCTGGTGGTGAGCAAGCAGGTCTACGGGAAGGGCGACCCGGTGTCGAGTCCGTCCGGCGAGAACGTGATCACGTACCGCTGGAACGAGGGCCGCTTCACCCAGGAGTACTTCTGGCACAACGACTACGGCACGGTCGTCGGCGACGAGACCTCGCCGGTGCCGGAAACCTGACCACCCTGACCACCACCGGTGTGAACCGATCGGGCCGCTCGGTCCGATCATCTGTTGGACACCCACGACCACGAGGACTGAGAGCACCGGGATGGCAGACCAGACCCACGTTCTGTTCGTCGAGGACGACGACGTCATCCGCGAGGCCACCCAGCTCGCCCTGGAACGGGACGGCTTCGCGGTGACCGCCATGCCCGACGGCCTGTCGGGCCTGGCGGCGTTCCGGGCGAACCGGCCCGACATCGCCCTGCTGGACGTCATGGTTCCCGGCCTGGACGGCGTCAGCCTGTGCCGGCGGATCCGGGACGAGTCGACCGTGCCGGTGATCATGCTGTCGGCGCGGGCCGACTCCATCGATGTCGTGCTGGGGCTGGAGGCCGGCGCGGACGACTACGTCACCAAGCCGTTCGACGGTGCCGTACTCGTCGCGCGCATCCGCGCGGTGCTGCGCCGCTTCGGGCACGCGAGCGGCGGCGCGCAGGCCGAGGAGCCGGGGGCGACGGCGAGCGGCGGGGTGCTGACCTTCGGCGAGCTGGAGATCGACACCGAGGGCATGGAGGTACGCCGGGCAGGGCAGCCGGTGGCGCTCACCCCGACCGAGATGCGGCTGCTGCTGGAGTTCTCCTCCGCGCCGGGCACCGTGCTCTCCCGGGACAAGCTCCTGGAGCGGGTGTGGGACTACGGCTGGGGCGGGGACACCCGGGTCGTCGACGTCCATGTGCAGCGGCTGCGTACGAAGATCGGCCAGGACCGGATCGAGACGGTCCGCGGCTTCGGCTACAAGCTCAAGGCCTGAGCGGGGCGGGGAATGCGGGGGATCTCCTGGCGCCGCGCGGATCTGCGCGCGGCCGATATACGTACCGGGCTGAGGTGGAAGCTCAGCGCGGCCATCGCGCTGGTCGGCGCCCTGGTGGCGGTCGCGCTCAGCCTGGTCGTGCACAACGCCGCCCGGGTGTCGATGCTGGACAACGCGCGCGATCTCGCCGACGAGCGCATCCAGATCGCACAGCGCAACTACGAGCTGTCCGGGCGTCCGAACTTCCCGAACGTCAAGGTCGACGACCAGGAGCTGCCGGGGCCGCTGCGGGACAAGGTCCGGGAGGGCCGGCGGGCGACGTATGTCACCGACTCGCCGGACGGCGGGCCGGACATCTGGGCGGCCGTGCCGGTGCAGGACGGGCGGGTGCTGTCGCTGCACAGCGGGTTCACCGACCGCAGCACCGACATCCTCAAGGACCTCGACCAGGCCCTGGTGATCGGCTCCATCGCGGTCGTCCTCGGCGGCAGCGCGATCGGTGTGCTGGTCGGCGGGCAGATGTCACGCCGGCTGCGCAAGGCGGCGGTCGCGGCGGGGCAGGTCGCCAAGGGCGAGACGGACGTCCGGGTGCGGGAGGCGATCGGCGGGGTCGTACGGGACGAGACCGACGACCTCGCGCGGGCGGTGGACGCCATGGCGGACGCGCTGCAGCAGCGGCTTGAGGCCGAGCGGCGCGTCACGGCCGACATCGCGCACGAGCTGCGTACGCCGGTGACCGGGCTGCTGACCGCGGCGGAGCTGCTGCCGCCGGGGCGGCCGACCGAGCTGGTCCTGGACCGGGCGAAGGCCATGCGCACGCTGGTGGAGGACGTCCTGGAGGTGGCCCGGCTCGACGGGGCCTCGGAGCGGGCGGAGTTGCAGGACATCATGCTGGGCGAGTTCATCACCCGGCGGGTCTCGGCGAAGGATCCGGACGTCGAGGTCCGTGTCGTGCACGAGTCGGAGGTCACGACCGACCCCCGGCGCCTGGAGCGGGTGCTGTTCAACCTGCTCGCCAACGCCTCCCGGCACGGCAAGCCGCCGATCGAGGTCACCGTCGAGGGGCGGGTCATCCGGGTCCGCGACCACGGTCCCGGCTTCCCGGAGGCCCTCCTCGCGGACGGGCCGAGCCGTTTTCGCACCGGGAGCAGCGACCGGGCCGGACACGGACACGGTCTCGGACTGACCATCGCGGCCGGCCAGGCCCGGGTCCTCGGCGCCCGTCTGACCTTCCGCAACATCCGCCCCGCCGGCGCCCCGGAGGGCCTACCGGCGGAGGGGGCGGTGGCGGTGCTGTGGCTGCCGGAACACGCCCCGACGAACACCGGGAGCTATCCCATGCTTCCGTAGGACTCAGACGGTCTCCGCCACCGGGGCCTTCGGCGCCGGGGCGTCCTCCTTCGGTCCCGCGCCCTTGAGCGGTACCTCCTTCACGAAGACCGCCGCGACCAGCGCGACCACCGCCACCACGGCGCCGAGCAGGAACGCCGAGTGCGTGCCCGTGGACACCGCCTGCTGGTACGCCTCCCGCGCCGCCTCCGGCAGCTTCGCCAGGCTCGCCGCGTCCAACTGCGCGGACTGCTCGGTCACCTTCGAGCCGAGCGCCCCGGCCCGCTCGGCCATGACGTCCTGGACCCGGTTGTTGAAGAGCGCGCCCATGATCGCGACGCCGAAGGAGGAGCCGAGCGTACGGAAGAGGGTGCTGGACGAGGACGCGACGCCCATGTCCTTCATCTCCACGCTGTTCTGCGCGACCAGCATCGTGATCTGCATCAGACAGCCCATGCCGAGACCGACGACGGCCATGAACACCCCGGAGGTGAGCCGCGAGGTTCCGGTGTCCATCGTGGACAGCAGGTACAGCCCGATGACCATCAGCACACTGCCGACGACCGGGAAGACGTAGTAGCGCCCGCTGTTGGTGGTCACCCGGCCCGCGACCATCGAGGTCACCAGCATCGCGCCGAGCATCGGCAGGAGCAGCAGCCCGGAGTTGGTGGCGGACGCTCCCTGCACGGACTGCTGGTAGAGCGGCAGGAAGAGCGTGGCGCCGAACATCACGAAGCCGGTGATGAAGCCGATGACGGACATCAGCGTGAAGTTGCGGCTGCGGAAGATGTGCAGCGGCAGCACCGGCTCGGCGGCCTTGGTCTGCCAGAACACGAAGCCGACGAGCGCGGCGACCCCGATGCCGATCAGCTCCATGATCCGCGCGGACGTCCAGGCGTACTCGGTGCCGCCCCAGGTGGTGACCAGCACGATCGCGGTGATGCCCACGGTCAGCAGCGCGGCACCCGGATAGTCGATCCGTGCCTGCGCCCGCTTCTTCGGCAGCTGCAGGACCGCGCTGATGGCGAGCAGGGCGACGATGCCGAGCGGCAGGTTGATGTAGAAGGCCCAGCGCCAGCCCCAGTGGTCGGTGATGGTGCCGCCGACCAGCGGTCCGCCGATCATCGCGAGCGCCATGACGCCGGCCATCATGCCCTGGTACTTGCCTCGTTCCCGGGGCGGGATCAGGTCACCGATGATCGCCATCACACCGACCATCAGACCGCCGGCGCCGAGACCCTGTACGGCCCGGAAGCCGATGAGCTGGCCCATGTCCTGGGCCATGCCGCTGAGCGCGGAGCCGATCAGGAAGAGCACGATCGAGCTCATGAAGACGCCCTTGCGCCCGTACATGTCGCCGATCTTGCCCCACAGCGGCGTGGAGGCGGCGGTGGCGAGGGTGTACGCGGTGACGACCCAGGAGAGGTGTTCGAGCCCGCCCAGTTCCCCCACGATCGTCGGCATCGCCGTACCGATGATCATGTTGTCGAGCATCGCCAGCATCATCGTGATCATGAGAGCCAGCAGGACCACCCGCACGCTCTTGGGCTGTTTCTCCGGTACCGCGTCCACGGCCTGTGTCTGCGCCATGACTCCCACTCCCCCAGCTACTTACTTGCCGACCGGCTAGTTGTCTACACTGCAGGAAAGTAGAGGCGTAACTAGCCGGGCGTCAAGTAAGTTTTTGGAAAGCGTCGAGGGATACGAGGATGGGCGGCATGGGCGGCATGGATGGCACCAAGCAGCGGCGCCGCGGCGACACCCGTCAGCGGATCCAGGACGTGGCACTCGAACTCTTCGCCGAGCAGGGCTACGAGAAGACCTCGCTGCGGGAGATCGCCGAGCGCCTCGACGTCACCAAGGCGGCGCTCTACTACCACTTCAAGACCAAGGAAGAGATCATCGTCAGCCTCTTCGAGGACCTGACGAAGCCGATCGAGGACCTGATCGAGTGGGGCCGTGAGCAGCCGCACACCCTGGAGACGAAGCAGGAGATCGTACGGCGCTACAGCGCGGCCCTGGACGAGGCGGCGCCGCTGTTCCGGTTCATGCAGGAGAACCAGGCGACCGTGCGGGACCTGAGCATCGGCGAGATGTTCAAGCAGCGCATGATGGGCATGCGCGAGATCGTCATCGATCCCGAAGCCGAGATGGTCGACCAGGTCCGCTGCATCAGCGCGCTGTTCACCATGCACGCCGGGATGTTCGTCCTGCGGGAAGTCGAAGGCGACCCCGAGGACAAGCGCGCGGCAGTCCTGGAGGTCGCCATCGATCTGATCACCCAGGCGCACGGCGGCGCCCGGAAGACCCAAGAGCCTTAGAGCGACAGGCCCTTGGCGCGCAGGAACGCCACCGGGTCGACGGCGGAGCCGTAGTTCGCGGTCTTACGGATCTCCAAGTGCAGGTGCGGGCCGCTGGAGTTGCCGGTGTTGCCGGACAGGGCGATGCGCTGGCCGGTCTTGACGATCTGACCGGCCTTCACCTGGACCTTCGACAGGTGGGCGTACTGGGAGTACGTGCCGTTGCCGTGCTTGATGACGACGGCGTTGCCGTAGGCGGGACCGTCACCGGCGCCGTTGCCGCCGGCCTTGACGACCGTGCCGCCGCGTGCGGCGCGGACCTGGGTGCCACTGGGGACGGCGAAGTCCTGACCACTGTGGGTGGACTTCCACATGGCGCCGTTCTGGGCGTAGCTCGCGGACTTCGTGTACTTCTTCACCGGCTTGACCCAGGAGACAGCCTTCTTGGCCTTCGCCACCTTCGCGGTCGCGGCGGTCTGGGCGACGGCGGGCTGCGCGGCCTGGGCGACTCCGGCCCCCAGCACGACCGACGCCCCCAGGGCGGCGGCCACGGCGGCGACGCGGGTGCGGAGCGTGGACGTACGGAAGGAACGGACGGAGACGCGCTGGGACATCGAAACCTCGGGGGGTCGGGGACATGAGAACCACCCGGCACTCAGGCGGCTGCCGGGCGGGCCAGTCCTTGGTACCCCTCACCCCCATCCACCCCCAAACCCCTGATCTACGACGGAAGCTAGTACTTCACCAGAAAACTGACCCCTTCTTGACAGAGCTCTCATCTGGGACGAATACCCCCACGACCGCAAAACCGGGCGGGGAGTTCCGAACCAAACGTCGCTTTTGTCCGAGCGGACCTTTCCACTACTCGGCCTAGTAACGGACAAATCGCCTGTGCGGCATGTCACCGGCCGCCAAGATCCAAGGACGCCGGAATGTGACCGGCGCTACCCTGACCTGCGGTTCATATGACGACGGGGGAGGGCGGGTTGGACCCGGCAGTACTCGGCGCCAGGCTCGCGTCCGGCCTGGTCGGTCCGCTGGTGAAGAAGCTGTTCGTCAAGGAGGGCCCGGGCGCCGCCCTGGTGGACCGCCCGGTCGGCGTGGAGGTGTGGGGCGACCTCGGCCCTGAACTCATCACCAGGGTCCTGAGCGAGGAGAAACCGCACAGCCTCTCGCTGACCAACAGCCCGGTGACCGACCTGGGGTTCCTGGAGCGGTACCGGAACCTGACCCTGCTCCGCCTGATGGAGTGCCCCGGCCTGACCTCCGTCGAGCCGCTGACCCGAATACCCCTGGAGCGGCTGATCCTCAACGACCTCCCCGGCCTCGGGGACCTGAGTCCGCTCAGCGAACTCGACCGGCTCACTCTGCTGAGCCTGCGCGGCGCGACCCCCTGGCCCGGCCTGGACGCCCTGCCCCGCAAGGCCCCGCTGAAGTACCTCTTCCTGCCGCCCACCGCGCATGACCTGTCCGACCTCGGCGACTTCCGGACCCTGGTCCAGCTCGGGCTGAACCTGGACGCCCCGCTCACCCAGGAGGACTGGCAGGCCGTCGCGGGCCTGGAGCACCTGACCAGCCTGAGCCTGAGCCTCGGCGAACTCACCGCTCTGCACGCCCACGGCCTCCGGATGGAGCGGATCGACTCCGTCTCGCTGATGGCCGAGCACCAGACACCGGTCCTCGGTCCGCTCCTCGCGGTGTTCCCCGCGATGACCTACCTGTACGTCTTCCAGGCCGACGAGGTCGACCTGTCCCCGCTCGCCGCGCATCCCCGCCTGACCAAGGTGCTGACGACCCCCAACTGCCGCCTGCGCAACGCCTCCGCCCTCCCGGCCTCCGTCGAGGTCGTCCCTCGCCCCAAGGAGTGACAGCCGCCATGGAACCCGCAGCGATCGGCGTCCGCATGGCGTCCTCCCTGGTCACCCCGCTGATCAAGAAGCTCTTCGTCACCGAGTCCCCCGGCGCCGCGCTCGTCGACCGCCCCGTCCGGATCTCCGGCTTCGTCTCCTTCCGGGGCGAGAAGCGCACCCTGGACCGGACCGACCTGCACAGACTCTCCGCCGAGCTGGTCCGCCAGGCCCTCAAGGGCGGCGAGCGGCCCATCTACGCCGACGAGGAGCAGGCCGTCGTACTCGCCCTCGTCGACACCCTGTACGCCCTGGGTGACCTGACCATGACGGACGTACAGGCGGTGGACCTCGGGCACGAGTTCCTGGCCGCCAGCCTGCGGAGCGCCAGTGGCCACCCGGACCGCGAACTCTCCTACGACGCCGGGCAGTTCTACGGCCGGCTGCTCACCACGGCCTGTCTGCACATCGTGCACTTCTTCACCCAGCGCTCCACCTTCGTCGCCCGCACCCTCGTCGAACAGTCCCGACGGCAGCGGGAACTCATCGCCAAGGTCGACGAGTTGATCGCCCGCACCCCGCCCACCGGCGGCACCGACACCGCTTTCGAACGGCGCTATCTGCCCTACGTCACCACCAAGCACGGCCAGCTCACGATCTACGGCATCGACCTGACCAACTCCCCCGACCGCTGGCCCCTGGACGCCGCCTACCTCAGCCTGCAGGCCCTCGGCCCCGCCGAGGACGACCGCGCGACCGGCCCCGGCGGGCTGCACATCGCCTCCGCCGCCAGCGCGATGCCCGCCGAACAGGCCCTCGCGGAACACGACCGGGTGCTGCTGCGCGGGGTCGCCGGATCGGGCAAGACCACGCTCGTGCAGTGGCTCGCGGTGACCGCGGCCCGCGGGGAGCGCGGCGACCGGATCCCGTTCGTGCTGCCGCTGCGCACCCTGGTCCGCCGGGGCCTTCCGGCGCCCGACGCCTTCCTGTCCGCCGTTCACGTCCCGTTCCACGCGAACCAGCCGGACGGCTGGGCGGACCGGGTCCTGGCCGCCGGGCGGGGCCAGCTGCTGATCGACGGTATCGACGAGATCCCCGAGCGCGAACGGGAACGTACCCGCCGCTGGCTGCGCGACCTCCTCGACGTCTATCCCGGCAACCAGTGGCTGGTCACCTCCCGCCCCTCCGCCGTCCGCGAGGACTGGCTCGCCGCGGACGGCTTCACGGAGCTGGCGCTCACCCCGATGAGCCAGGACGACGTGGCCGCGTTCATCGACCGCTGGCACACCGCGGCCCGTATCGACGCGCCTGACCCGGAGCGCCTGGACGGGTACCGGCGCTCCCTCCTGGACGCCGTCCGCACCAAGCCGGACCTCGGGCGGCTCGCCACCAACCCGCTGATGTGCGGCCTGATCTGCGCCCTGCACCGGGACCGGCGCGGCTATCTCCCGCACGGCCGCAAGGAGTTGTACGACGCGGCCCTGTCGATGCTGCTGGCGCGACGGGACGAGGAGCGGGACATGTTCCCGCAAGGGGACCCAGGGGGCGCGTCCGGGGGTGTGTTCCTCACGGAGCTCCCGCAGATCCAGCTGCTTCAGCGCCTGGCGTACTGGCTGATCCGCAACAACCAGTCCGAGCTGGACCGCGACCGCGCCGAGCGGATCATCGCCGACGTCCTGCCGTCCCTGCCGGTCGCGGGCGACCAGGGCGACGCCGGGCAGATCCTGGGCTACCTGCTGGTCCGCAGCGGCCTGCTGCGCGAACCGGCCGCCGGAACCGTGGAGTTCGTCCACCGCACCTTCCAGGACTACCTGGGCGCCAAGGCCGCCGTGGAGGACGGCGACTTCGGACTGCTGGTGCGCGGAGCGGCGGACGAGCAGTGGGCGGACGTGGTCCGGATGGCGGTGGCACATGCACGGCCGCGTGAACGGGCGGAGCTCCTCCGGGACTTGAGCACGGCGGCGGAGCAGGCCGAGGGCGCGGTGAGCGCGCGCATACGACTCCTGGCGCTGGCCTCGCTGGAGCACGCGACGGAGCTGGATCCACGGGTGCGGGAGGAAGTCGAGCGGAACGCGGCCTCGCTGATCCCGCCCCGGACGACGGAGGAGGCCCGCGCCCTGGCCTCGGTCGGCCCGCTCGCCCTGGAGCTGCTGCCCGGCCCCGAGGGGCTGAACGACGAGGAGGCGCGGGCGGTCGTCGTCACCGCCTCGCTGATCGGGTCGGAGGCCGCACTGCCGGTGCTGGCCCGGTTCCGGGAACATCCGGCGCTCGATGTGCGGGCGCAGCTCTCCTGGACCTGGCACCGGTTCGGGACCCGGCGGTACGGCGAGGAGGTCATCGCGCATCTGCCGGAGGAGGAGCTGTTCTTCAGTGCGCGGTCGGTGGAGCAGTTGCGGTTTCTGCGAGAGCTGGGCGGGCGGCGTTCCGTGCAGCTCGTGGGCAGAATCGCGCCGGAGGAGATCAGTGCCGGGCTCGACCCGGGCACCACGGCCGAGCTCGTCATCCGCGACAACGACGAACTGGCGGACCTGAGCTGCCTGTCGGGGCTGCGAGAGCTGAGGTATCTGGACCTGGCCGCATGCATCTGCGTGGAAGACCTGACGGCTCTGGCCCGCCTTCCCCTGTCCTGGCTGTCGCTGGGTCTGCTGTCGCCCCGCACGGACCTGTCCGTCCTCTCCGGTATGCCGACCCTGGACCAGTTGGACCTCGGGCTCCTGCTGTTCGGCAGATCACTCGACGAGGCCCTCCCCCAGAACCTGGCCCTGCGCTGTCTGCGCTTCACCCACGTGGCGCTGGAGCTCACCGGCCTCCGCGGGCTGCATCGCTTCCCCTCCCTGAAGCAACTGAGCCTCGCCAAGCTGAAAAGCCCGCTCTCCCCCGCCGACCACGAGGAGGTCGGCCGGCTCCCCGAACTGGAGGATCTGCGCATCGACTGGGAGCACCTCGGCGGCTGGCAGGGCCCGCCCCTCCCCGGCCTCAGCCATCTCCGCCTGAACAACTTCCAGGGCACCGAGGACCTCTCGGCCGTCCCCGCCCTTTTCCCGGGCCTGCGCTCGGTCTCCATCGTCTGCGCCCCGGAGGTCACCGAAGTCCCCGAGGAGATCCTCGGCCCGCTCCCGGTGAAGCCTGCTTTCAAGCGGATCCGCGGCGTCGTGTGACGCACACCTCTAGCCACCTACCGTCCAGTAACCCTACGGTTCCCCACGCGCCACCCAGCTCCACGAACATGCACACGACACGCTGGCCGTACGCGAAGGGACCCCCACACACATGACCACCCGACGCCCCTGGGCGCTCCGCATAGGTGCAACCGCCGCCTCCGCCGCCGCCCTTGTGGCTTTCGCCGGACCCGCTCAGGCCGCGACGAGCACCGGCACGACGACCATCGCCACCGCCGCCGCCACCGCGGACGTCGACTACGACACCTGGCAGAAGGACTGCCAGCTGGTGATGAACCAGGCGCTGCCCCAGATCAAGCAGCGGATCGCGAACACCGAGCCGGGCGAGAAGCAGGCGATCGTGTTCGACATCGACAACACGACCCTGGAGACCGACTTCGGCTTCAGCTACCCCCAGCCGGCCAACAAGCCGGTCCTGGAGGTCGCCAAGTACGCCCAGGAGCACGGCGTCGCCCTGTTCTTCGTGACCGCCCGCCCGGGCATCATCTACTCGGTCACGGACTACAACCTCAAGTACCGCGGCTACAAGGTCGCCGGGCTCTATGTCCGCGGCTTCCTCGACCTGTTCAAGAACGTCGGCGACTACAAGACGGCCCAGCGCGTCGACATCGAGAACAAGGGCTACACGATCATCGCGAACATCGGCAACAGCGCCACCGACCTGTCGGGCGGCCACGCCGAGAAGACGTACAAGCTGCCGGACTACGACGGCCAGCTCTCCTGACCGAAGGCATGAAAAAGGGGTTGCCCCGGGACCAGGTCCCGGGGCAACCCCTTTGGTTCAAGCCCAGCGCAGCGGCTAGGCCTCCTTGCTCAGGTTCGGACCGGCACCGCCGGCCGCCTGCTCGATCGGCGGGACGTCGGGCAGTGCCGACTTCTCCTCACCGCGGAAGGTGAAGGTCTTGGCCTCGCCCTCGCCCTCGGTGTCCACGACCACGATGTGACCGGGGCGCAGCTCGCCGAAGAGGATCTTCTCGGAGAGGGAGTCCTCGATCTCGCGCTGGATGGTGCGACGCAGCGGGCGCGCACCCAGCACCGGGTCGTAACCCTTGGTGGACAGCAGCTCCTTGGCGGACTGGGAGAGCTCGATGCCCATGTCCCGGTCCTTCAGGCGCTCGTCCACCTTGCCGATCATCAGGTCGACGATCGCGAGGATGTCGTCCTGGGTCAGCTGCGGGAAGACGACCACGTCGTCGACGCGGTTGAGGAACTCGGGACGGAAGTGCTGCTTGAGCTCGTCCGAGACCTTGTTCTTCATGCGCTCGTAGTTGGTCTTCTTGTCGCCCGAGGCCGCGAAGCCCAGGTTGAAGCCCTTGGAGATGTCCCGGGTGCCGAGGTTGGTCGTCATGATGATGACCGTGTTCTTGAAGTCCACGACCCGGCCCTGGGAGTCGGTCAGCCGACCGTCCTCCAGGATCTGCAGCAGCGAGTTGAAGATGTCCGGGTGGGCCTTCTCGACCTCGTCGAAGAGGACCACGGAGAACGGCTTGCGGCGGACCTTCTCGGTCAGCTGGCCGCCCTCTTCGTAGCCCACGTAGCCGGGGGGCGAACCGAAGAGCCGGGAGACCGTGTGCTTCTCGCTGAACTCCGACATGTCGAGGGAGATCAGCGCGTCCTCGTCACCGAAGAGGAACTCGGCGAGCGCCTTGGACAGCTCGGTCTTACCGACACCGGAGGGGCCGGCGAAGATGAACGAACCACCGGGACGCTTGGGGTCCTTCAGACCCGCGCGCGTACGGCGGATCGCCTTCGACAGCGCCTTGACGGCGTCGACCTGGCCGATGACCCGCTTGTGGAGCTCGTCCTCCATGCGGAGCAGACGCGAGGACTCCTCCTCGGTCAGCTTGAAGACCGGGATGCCGGTGGCGGTCGCGAGGACCTCGGCGATCAGCTCGCCGTCGACCTCGGCGACGACGTCCATGTCGCCGGCCTTCCACTCCTTCTCCCGCTTGGCCTTGGCGGCCAGGAGCTGCTTCTCCTTGTCGCGCAGGGAGGCGGCCTTCTCGAAGTCCTGCGAGTCGATCGCGGACTCCTTGTCCCGGCGGACACCGGCGATCTTCTCGTCGAACTCGCGCAGGTCCGGCGGCGCGGTCATCCGGCGGATGCGCATCCGGGAACCGGCCTCGTCGATCAGGTCGATCGCCTTGTCCGGCAGGAAGCGGTCCGAGATGTACCGGTCGGCCAGGGTGGCGGCCTGGACCAGCGCCTCGTCGGTGATGGAGACGCGGTGGTGGGCCTCGTACCGGTCACGCAGACCCTTCAGGATCTCGATCGTGTGCGGCAGCGACGGCTCGGCGACCTGGATGGGCTGGAAGCGGCGCTCCAGGGCCGCGTCCTTCTCCAGGTGCTTGCGGTACTCGTCCAGCGTGGTGGCACCGATGGTCTGCAGCTCACCGCGGGCCAGCATCGGCTTGAGGATGCTGGCGGCGTCGATCGCGCCCTCGGCGGCACCCGCACCCACCAGGGTGTGGAGCTCGTCGATGAACAGGATGATGTCGCCGCGGGTGCGGATCTCCTTGAGGACCTTCTTCAGGCGCTCCTCGAAGTCACCGCGGTAGCGGGAGCCGGCGACCAGGGCGCCGAGGTCCAGGGTGTAGAGGTGCTTGTCCTTGAGGGTCTCGGGCACCTCGCCCTTGACGATGGCCTGGGCGAGGCCCTCGACGACGGCGGTCTTGCCGACGCCGGGCTCACCGATCAGGACCGGGTTGTTCTTGGTACGGCGGGACAGCACCTGCATGACCCGCTCGATCTCCTTCTCGCGCCCGATGACCGGGTCGAGCTTGGACTCACGAGCGGCCTGGGTGAGGTTCCGGCCGAACTGGTCGAGGACCAGGGAGGTCGAGGGCGTGCCCTCGGTCGGGCCGCCGGCCGTGGCGGCCTCCTTGCCCCCGGAGTAACCGGAGAGCAGCTGGATGACCTGCTGCCGCACCCGGTTGAGGTCTGCGCCCAGCTTGACGAGGACCTGGGCGGCGACGCCCTCGCCCTCGCGGATCAGGCCGAGCAGGATGTGCTCCGTGCCGATGTAGTTGTGGCCCAGCTGAAGGGCCTCGCGGAGCGACAGCTCCAGGACCTTCTTGGCACGAGGAGTGAAGGGGATGTGGCCGGACGGGGCCTGCTGGCCCTGACCGATGATCTCCTCCACCTGCTGACGGACCGCCTCAAGCGAAATGCCGAGGCTCTCCAGGGCCTTTGCGGCGACACCCTCACCCTCGTGGATCAGGCCCAGGAGGATGTGCTCGGTGCCGATGTAGTTGTGGTTGAGCATCCGGGCTTCTTCCTGAGCCAGGACGACAACCCGCCGCGCGCGGTCGGTGAACCTCTCGAACATCGTTAATCGCTCCTCAGAGCGGTCAGGCAGTGGGGGGGAACTTCCCCTCCCTGTCCTTCCGCAGCTTAGTCCCGCAAGCGGGGACCGCTCATTCCAACTGCCGACACCGTCGATGGCCTCCTGACCCCGCTAACGCCGACATCTGCTCCAACCTGATGGTGCGAGACGATGTTCCCGCAGGCCAGGCTGTTACCCGCTTCGCCAGTACGCCGATGGCGAACGTGAGACGGCCTGTCCTGCGTGTCGCCCCCTCCCACTAGGGATGTCTTACCCGCCGGCACTGACAGTCCATGCCGCGCACACCGGTTCCCTCCGCTACGGGCGAACAACCTCGAACCTCCGCGCACCCCCGCGCGCCCCCTCCATCGGCACTCTGCGCATTCAGGAGAACACCCAGCGTAACCTGCACGCCCTTCCGACGGTTGCACTTGGCATGGTTGACGCCCTTCCTCCGGTCACCACGGTCCCGCTCCCCCGTCGGCCGCTCGATCCGAGCGATCAGGTCCGCCGGTGGTACGAGGACTGGTACGAGAACGAACTGGGGTGGCCGACGGTGCCCGGGAGCCCGCTCGGACTGCGGCTGGGCCTGCGCTTCGACGTCCTGGACATGCCGGCCGAGGCGGGCCGGGCGGCGCTGCGTCACCTGGCGCCGGGCTCTCCGGTGGCGCTGCGGGGCGACCGGATGCGGCTGCTGGTGGCCGCGGGCAGCGCGGAGGAGCTGCCCGGGGTGCTGGCCTGGCTGGAATGGGGCGCGCTGGCCCTCGATCTCACGGCGACCGGCGAGGGCGGCCTCATGGACGCGCCCGAGCCTCCCGGGGCGGGGCTGCCGGGCGGGCGGCCGCTGCCCCTGGGCCGCCACGGCACGCCGCAGGGGGCCGCTGTCTGGCTGCGGCCCCCCGAGCCGGGGTGCGAGGTCGAGGCCTCGCTGCCGACGCTGTCGGCACTGGGGGGCGGTGGGGGCGCCCCCGATCTCGTACGACTCGTGGACACGCTGGCCACACAGTGCCACCGGCTGCGGCTGCGCCGCGTGTGCGCTCAGCCGTTGGCCTTCTCATAGGCCTCACGAATGGACGCGGGAACACGGCCGCGGTCATTGACCTCGTATCCGTTCTCCTTCGCCCACGCGCGGATCTGGGCGGTGTCCTGGCTGCCGCCGGAAGCGGCGCGCGCCTTTCCACGCCCACCCGAAGCACGGCCTCCGGTACGACGACCACCCTTCACGTAAGGGTCGAGAAGGCCACGGAGCTTGTCCGCATTGGCGGTCGTGAGATCGATCTCGTACGTCTTGCCGTCCAGCGCGAACGTCACGGTCTCGTCCGCCTCGCCGCCGTCGAGGTCGTCGACAAGAAGGACCTGAACCTTCTGTGCCACCGGATTTCCTTTCATCGATAACTTGAGGGCTGGGGTCTGCGGCGTCCGCCGTTTCGCCGTCCCCCCGTTATATGCAGTACTGCAGTACGTCGGAAAGCAAACCGCTTTTGCTGGAAAAACACAAACCCCTGGGAGAGACCCACAGGCCGGTCCCCGCCCGGAAACATGCGCGTTTCGGACATAGGGCATACCCGGCGATCACAGATGCAGAAGCATCCGGCTGTTGCCCAAGGTGTTCGGTTTCACTCGTTCGAGACCGAGGAACTCCGCGACGCCCTCGTCATAGGAACGCATCAGCTCGGCGTAGACATCGGTGTCGACGGGTGTCTCACCGATCTCGACGAAGCCGTGCTTGCCGAAGAAGTCCACTTCGAAGGTCAGGCAGAATACCCGGCGAACACCGAGCCAACGCGCGGTCTGCAGCAACTTCTCCAGCAACTGGTGACCGACGCCCGCACCCTTCAGCCCCGGCTTCACGGCGAGAGTGCGGACTTCCGCGAGGTCTTCCCACATCACGTGCAGGGCGCCGCAGCCGACGACCTCCGCGTTGTCGTCACGTTCCGCCACCCAGAACTCCTGGATGTCCTCGTAAAGCGTCACCGTGGCTTTGTCGAGCAGGATGCCGCCGCGGACGTACGCGTCAAGGAGGCCGCGCACCGCCGGGACATCGCTGGTGCGGGCCCGTCGGACGGTGAGGGCTTTTGCGGTGACTTCGGGGCTCTCTGCCGGGGAGCTCTGTGCGGACATGACCGGACGCTATCGCCCGTCGGCCTCCGGCGCCGAGCCGGGGTTCTCCGGAGACGTATCGGGACGGGTATCCGTGTGCTCGGTTTCTTCCGGTCCTTGGACCATGCGTACGGCGTCACGGAGGGCTGTTCGCTGTTCGTCGCTCATCATCCCGAAGAAGGCGACCAGGGCGGCGGCGGGGTTGTCGCTCTGCGACCAGGCGTCGTTCATGAGGGCGGCGGCGTAGGCGGCACGCGTGGAGACCGCCTCATATCGATAGGCCCGGCCTTCCGCCTCACGGCGCACCCAGCCCTTCTGATGGAGATTGTCCAAAACGGTCATCACCGTGGTGTACGCGATGGACCGTTCCTGCTGAAGATCTTCAAGGACTTCTCGAACGGTCACCGGGCGGTTCCACTTCCACACCCGCGTCATGACCGCGTCTTCGAGTTCTCCCAATGGGCGAGGCACAGCTCAGCACAATAGTGGGAGATGCCGGGATTGGCCTGCCGGACGTGCACTTTCAACAGCAAAGGCGCACAAAAAGGGCGTACGACTCGAAAACCAAGCGAGTCGTACGCCGGGAACTGCCCGAGAGGATCAGCCGTCTTCCCGCGCGGAGGCCTGCCGGGCCCCTTCGACCCGCGCAAGCGCCGCATCCACGACGGCATCCTCCTTGGCCTTGTTGGCCCCACCCTGGGTCTTCACGATCACCCGGATCACCCCGCCGAAGAACACGGCCATGACGACGGGAGGCAGAAGCGCGGAGACGTAGTCCATGGGGCCATGGTAGCGACAGGGTCCGGGGCGGGCCGGGGTCGGGGTGCGCCGGACCGACGTCGGCAGGGTGGCCTGCGGCTCAACCCGCGGCCAGTTGCTGGGGTGGCTGCGCGGGGGGTGAGGCCGGTTTGCGGCGGGGGAAGACCTCGCCCGGGGTGGGGACGGGGCGGCGGGACGGCTGCGGAGCCGCGGGCTCGGGGGTGGCCGGCTTCTCGGCGGGGCGGGTCGAGGGCTTCTTCGCGGGCTTCTGGGCGGGATCCTGCTCCGCCTCGGCGAGGGGTGCGTCGGCGAGGCCCCCAGGAAGCGCCAGAAGGCGGGTACGGGAGGCGGGGACGCTCGGGGTGACTGTGGCGGCCTGCCCACCCGCACCGCGCGCGAGACGGGCCCGTACGTCCTGTTCGGCGAGCACCTGGCAACGGCTCAGCAGGGCGGCGGCGACGGGGTTGCCGCGCAGGGCGCGCAGGGCGGCGAGATCGTCCGGCTCCGGCCTGTATCCAGCACTCAGGGCCTCCTCCAGGAGAGCGAGATAGCCGGCGGCGGTGCCGGGCAGGGCGGCGCGGTACCGGGCGAGGTCGGCCACCAGGAAGGCACGCAGCCGTGCGCCCTCGCGCATCGCTTCGTCCAGCGACTCGGCGAGACGGAGGCATTCCTGGACGTCCTCGGCCGGGGCGGGGTCGGGGTTCAGGGCAAGAGCGAGCGCGCGGCGGAGCACACGCAGCTCCTCCACGCCGAACGCCATGCCGCCGCGGGATCCGTATGGCGTGGGCATGCGCCGACGATACGCGCTAATCAGACAAACTCGACATAGGGAGAGGGCGTGGCGCGAAGGAGCCACCCGGTTGACCCGAGCCCGAGGGAAGGGCCGCGGCCCAGGACCGGCCCAGCCCAAGGCGAGCGCCACAGCCCAGGACCGGCCCAGCCCAAGGCGAGCGCCACAGCCCAGGACCGACCCAGCCCAAGGCGAGCGCCACAGCCCAGGACCGGCCCCCACCCGCCGCCGGGCCACGCCGTTCTGATCGCCGGGCGGGGACCTTCAATGACGGGCGGGGTCTCTCACCGCGGAAGGTCTCTCGCCGGGGGCGCCTCTGGCCGCTGGCGGGCCCTCGCCGCCGGAGAGCCTCCCCCGGCCGGAGGGCCTCCCGCCTCGGAGGGCCTCCCGCCGCCGGGGCGCTCTCGCCGTCGGGGCGCTCTCGCCGTCGGCGGGGCCTCTCGAACGCCGGTCCGCGTTTTCAGCCCGTCCGGCGTTTGAGGACGAGGCCCGTTCAGGGCCGAAAGCGGGGGTCTGGGGGCGGCAGCCCCCAGTGGGGGTCCCCCTCTGGGGGAGGGACGGGTAGGGGCGGCGGGGGCGAGAACCATCGGCGTGCGCCCCCGCACACCCGTCACATCCGCGACACGTTCCGCTCGTACACCAACCGCAGCCCGATCAACGTCAACCACGGCTCATGCTCATCGATCACCGACGACTCACCCAGCACCATCGGCGCCAGCCCACCCGTCGCGATCACCGTCACATCATCCGGATCGTCGGCCAGCTCCCGCGCCATCCGGCCCACCACACCGTCCACCTGCCCGGCAAACCCGTACACGATCCCGGACTGCATCGCCTCGACCGTGTTCTTCCCGATCACACTCCGCGGCCGAGCCACCTCGATCTTCCGAAGCTGCGCGCCCTTCACCCCGAGCGCCTCCACCGAAATCTCGATCCCGGGCGCGATGACCCCGCCGACATACTCCCCGCGCGCACTCACCGCGTCGAACGTCGTCGCCGTACCGAAATCCACCACGATCGCCGGACCGCCGTACAGCTCCACCGCCGCCACCGCGTTGATGATCCGGTCCGCGCCGACCTCCTTGGGGTTGTCCGTGAGGATCGGCACCCCCGTCTTCACCCCGGGCTCGACCAGCACCGCCGGCACATCGCCGTAGTACCGCCGCGTCACCTCCCGCAGCTCATGCAGCACGGACGGCACGGTCGCGCAGATCGCGATCCCGTCGATCCCGTCGCCCAGCTCCTCCCCGAGGAGCGGATGCATCCCCATCAGCCCCTGCAACAGCACCGCCAGCTCGTCCGCCGTCCGGCGCGCGTCCGTGGAGATGCGCCAGTGCTCGACGATGTCCTCGCCGTCGAACAGGCCCAGGACGGTGTGGGTGTTTCCTACGTCGATCGTCAGCAGCATGGCCGGTTCCCGCTCCCTACTCCGCCGCTCGCAGGTCCAGCCCGATGTCCAGAATCGGCGAGGAGTGCGTCAGCGCCCCTACGGCCAGATAGTCGACGCCCGTGTCCGCGTACACCTTGGCGTGCCCCAGGGTCAGCCGCCCGGAGGCCTCCAGCGCCGCACGGCCGTGCACCAGGGCCACCGCCTCCTCGCACTCCCCCGGCGTGAAGTTGTCCAGCAGGATCAGATCGGCGCCCGCGTCCACCACCTCGCGCAGCTGGTGCAGGGTGTCCACCTCGACCTCGATCGGCAGCTCGGGGAAGGCCTCCCGTACGGCCTTGAAGGCCTCGGCCACACCGCCCGCGGCGACCACGTGGTTGTCCTTGACCAGGGCCGCGTCCGACAGCGACATCCGGTGGTTCACACCCCCGCCGCAGCGGACCGCGAACTTCTCCAGGGCCCGCAGCCCGGGCGTCGTCTTGCGGGTGTCACGCACGCGTGCCTTGGTGCCCTCCAGAACGTCCGCCCACGCGCGCGTGGCGGTCGCGATGCCCGACAGCCGGCACAGCAGGTTCAGCGCGCTGCGCTCGGCGGTCAGCAGGTCACGCGTGCGCGTGGTGACCGACAGCAGCTTCTGCCCGGCCGCCACCCGGTCGCCGTCCTCGACATGCCGCTCGACCTCGAACTCGTCGGTGCAGACCACGGAGATCACGGCTTCGGCAACCCGCAGGCCGGCCACGACGCCCGCCTCACGCGCGGTGAAGTCGGCGGTGGCGACCGCGTCCTCGGGAATGGTCGCGACCGTCGTCACGTCCACGCCGTTGTCGAGGTCCTCCTGGATGGCGACGTTCGCGATGTCCTCGACCTCCAGCGGGTCGAGGCCCGCGTCGGTCAGAAGCTGCGCGAGGGCGGGGTCGAGCCCGCACTCCAGATACATCTCGTCGGTGTCCGCCCCGCAGGCGCAGCCGTCGCCGCAGCCGTCGTCCTGGGCGAGGGGGAGGTCGGGGGTGCTCACGTCTGTCACTGCTCCTGGGGCTGCCGGGTCGGGGGGAAGTCTGCGGTATCGGTGGGGTGCACGGCGAGTGTGCGGTCCGGATTCAGCCGTACGACGATGTGGCGGCGCCATCCGGTGTCGTCGCGCTCGGGCTGGTCCTCGCGCCAGTGGCAGCCGCGCGTCTCCTCGCGCAGCCGGGCGGCGGCGACCAGGACGCGGGCCACGCACAGAAGGTTGGTGGCCTCCCAGGTGTCGACGCCGGGCTCGGCCGTCTTGCCGTTCTCGACGAGGGCCTCGCGCGCGTCCGCATGCAGTTTCTGGAGCTGCTCGGCCGCCCGCGCGAGGGAGTCGGCCGAGCGCAGGACGCCCGCGCCCTCCGTCATGATCCGCTGGATGGCGAAACGGTCTTCGGGCGCGAGGAGCGGATGCTCGGGCACCTCCGGATACGGCACCGGATGCGGCGCACGCGCGTGGAGGCCGTTCCCGGCGTGGCTCGCCGCGATGTCGGCGGCGATGCGCTCGGCGTAGACCAGGCCCTCCAGAAGGGAGTTGGACGCGAGCCGGTTCGCGCCGTGCACGCCGGTGCACGCGACCTCCCCGCACGCGTACAGGCCGGGGACGGTCGTACGGCCCTGGGAGTCGGTGCGCACGCCCCCGGAGGCGTAGTGGGCGGCCGGGGCGATCGGGATGGGCTCGTGGACGGGGTCGATGCCGTGGGCGCGGCAGACGGCGAGGATCGTCGGGAAGCGGTGCTCCCACATGTCGGCGCCGAAGTGCCGGGCGTCGAGGAACATGTGCTCGGCGTCCTGCTCCTGCATCCGGCGCATGATGCCCTTGGCGACGACGTCCCGGGGCGCGAGCTCGGCCAGTTCGTGCTGGCCGACCATGAAGCGCACGCCGCCGCCGTCGACCAGGTGGGCGCCCTCGCCGCGCACGGCCTCGGAGACGAGCGGCTGCTGGCCTTCCGCGTCCGCGCCGAGGAACAGCACGGTGGGGTGGAACTGCACGAACTCCAGGTCGGAGACCTCGGCGCCCGCGCGCAGGGCGAGCGCCACGCCGTCGCCGGTGGACACCGACGGGTTGGTGGTCGCGGAGAAGACCTGGCCCATGCCGCCGGTCGCGAGGACGACCGCGGGGGCGTGCACGGCGCCCACGCCGTCGTGCTGGCCCTCGCCCATCACATGCAGGGTCACGCCCGCGGTGCGGCCGTCGGCGTCCGTGAGCAGGTCCAGGACGAGCGCGTTCTCGATGGTGCGCACGCCCCGCGCGCGAGCCGCTTCGACGAGCGCGCGGGAGATCTCCGCGCCGGTCGCGTCCCCGCCGGCATGCGCGATCCGGCGCCGGTGGTGGCCGCCCTCGCGGGTGAGCTCCAGGCCGCCCTCCTCCGACTCGTCGAAGTGGGCGCCCGTCTCGATGAGCCGCCGCACGGCGTCCGGGCCCTCGGTGACGAGGATCCGTACCGCGTCCTCGTCGCACAGACCGGCGCCCGCGACCAGGGTGTCGGCCAGGTGCTGCTCGGGGGTGTCGCCCTCGCCGAGGGCCGCGGCGATGCCGCCCTGCGCCCAGCGGGTGGAGCCGTCGTCGAGGCGGGCCTTGGTGACGACGACCGTCGTCAGACCCGCGGCCTCGCAGCGCAGGGCCGCGGTCAGACCGGCGACGCCGGAGCCGACGACGACCACGTCCGCGTCGATGGACCACCCGGGCGCGGGCGCGTGCAGTCGTATGCCTGTGCTGGTCACGAGGCGGCTCCGAGGGTTCCGAATGTGAGGGGGATGTTGTCGATCAGCCGGGTCGCCCCGACCCGGGCGGCGACCGCGAGAACGGCCTCGCCGGTGAAGTCGTCGTCGATCTCCGTGAAGTCGGAGGGGTCGACGAGGGCGAGGTAGTCCAGGGCGAGCGGCGGGGTGAGGCGGGCGGCCTCGTCCAGGACCAGGCGGGCGGCGGCGCGCACGGCGGCCGGGCCGCCGGGGGCCGCCTTGGCGACGGCATGCGCGTCGGCGGCGGCGCGGGACTCGCCGAGGGCGCTCAGCGCCTCGGCACGCGCGTGCGTGGCGGGCACTTCGCGGGCCCGCGCGCGGAGGGCTTCCTGCGCCGCGTGACGGTCCTGGCCCGCGAACAGCGCGCGGGACAGCGCGAGCGCCGTGCGCCGCTCGGCGGGCGAGAGATAGCGGTTGCGGCTGGACAGGGCCAGTCCGTCGTCCTCGCGCACGGTCGGCACGCCGACGATCTCGATGCCGAAGTTCAGATCGCGGACCATACGGCGGATCAGGGCGAGCTGCTGGGCGTCCTTCTGGCCGTAGAGCGCCACGTCGGGGCGGGTGAGGTGGAGCAGCTTGGCGACCACGGTGAGCATGCCGTCGAAGTGGCCGGGGCGCGCGGCGCCCTCCAGACGCTCCCCCATGGGGCCCGCGCTGATCCGCACCTGGGGTTCGCCGCCCGGGTAGACCTCGTCCACCGAGGGCGCGAAGACGACGTCCGCACCGGCCTCTTCGGCGATCTTGAGGTCGGCTTCGAGGGTGCGCGGATAGCGGTCGAGGTCCTCGCCCGCGCCGAACTGCAGCGGGTTGACGAAGACCGTCACCACGACCTCGCCGTCCGGTCCCGCGATCTCGCGCGCGGAGCGGATCAGGGTGGCGTGGCCCTCGTGCAGGGCGCCCATGGTCATGACGACGGCTCGGTGACCGGTACGCGCGCGGGCGGACAGTTCGGCGGCGGTGCGCAGCAGGGTGGTGGTCATCCCGCTTCTCCCTTGGTGCTGTCGGCGAGCACTCCGAGCAGGTCTTCGGCGAGTTCCGGCTTGAGCAGCCCGTGGGCCAGCGCGCGGTCGGCGGTCGCGCGCGCCATCGCCAGGTAGCCGGCGACGGTCTGCGGGGCGTGCTTGCGCAGCTCGGTGATGTGCGCGGCGACGGTGCCGGCGTCCCCGCGCGCGACGGGTCCGGTCAGGGCGGTGTCGCCGGAGCGCAGGGCGTTGTCGAGGGCGGCGCCGAGCAGCGGGCCGAGCATCCGGTCGGGGGCCTCGACACCGGCCGCGCGCAGCAGCTCCATGGACTGCGCGACCAGCGTCACCAGGTGGTTGGCGCCGAGCGCCAGGGCCGCGTGGTAGAGCGGCCGCATGTCCTCGGCGATCCACTCCGGCTCGCCGCCCATCTCGATGACGAGGGCCTCGGCGGCCAGGCGCAGTTCCTCGGGGGCGGTGACGCCGAAGGAGCAGCCGGCCAGGCGCTGGACGTCCACGGGGGTGCCGGTGAAGGTCATCGCCGGGTGCAGGGCCAGCGGCAGCGCGCCCGCGCGCAGGGCGGGGTCGAGGACCTTCGCGCCGTAGCGCCCGGAGGTGTGCACCAGCAGCTGGCCGGGCCGTACGGCCCCGGTCTCGGCGAGTCCGGCGACGAGGGCGGGCAGGGCGTCGTCGGGGACGGTCAGCAGGACCAGGTCCGCGCGCTTGAGGACCTCGGCGGGCGCCACGAGGGGCACGTCGGGGAGCAGTTGCGCGGCGCGGCGCCGGGAGGCGTCGGAGACCCCGGAGACCGCCACCGGGCGGTGCCCGGCGAGTTGGAGGGACGCGGCGAGGGCGGGTCCCACACGGCCGGCGCCGACGACGCCGACGGTGAGCCGCGCTGGGCGGTCCTTCGGATCTGGCTGTTGGCTTGTACTCACTCGACGGCGGCCTTCCCGTTCCAGTCCGCTCCGGGTACCGGACGATTTCTCGTCATGTTAACGCGATCGGTTCGAGGGGCGTTCGGTTGTCCACAGGCTGTGGGTTTTTGTGAGCCACGGGCGAACAGAGAAACGCGTACGGAAAAGCGAGTGCCCGCGTGAGGCGCGGCGCGACATCATCCGCCCATGAGTGAAGCGGCGCAGACGGCACAGCAGGGCGCACGGCCATCGGAGCGGATCCCGGACGCGGAACGGCGCAAGCACCTCCGAGTTCGGCGCATCAGCGCATCCCGGAGCGCAGAGCGCACGCTGGGGCGCGCAGGCGGACAGCGCACGCTCCGCGAGCGGCTCGCGCTCCTGGAGCAGGCGGCGGACGTGTACGACCTGGACGAAGCCGCCGACATGTACGGCGACGGCGTCGTGGAGGCCCTGGAGGACAAGGTCGCCGGGCTGCTCGGCAAGGAGGCCGCCGCGTTCTTCCCCACCGGCACCATGGCCCAGCAGGTGGCCCTGCGCTGCTGGGCGGGCCGGACCGGGAACCCGGCCGTCGCCCTGCACGCGCTGGCCCACCCCGAGATGCATGAACGCGACGCCTTCAGCCAGGTCAGCCGGTTGCGCCCGGTCAGGGTGACCAGCGAGCCGCGGTTGCCGACGGCCGACGAGGTGCGCGGCCTCGACGAGCCCTTCGGGGCGCTGATGCTGGAACTGCCGCTCCGGGACGCCGGTTTCGTGCTGCCGTCCTGGGAGGAGCTCACCGAGGTCGTGGAGGTGGCGCGGGAGCGCGAGGCGGTGGTGCACTTCGACGGCGCGCGCCTGTGGGAGTCCACGGTCCACTTCGATCGCCCCCTGAACGAGATCGCGGACCTCGCGGACAGCGTCTACGTCTCGTTCTACAAGTCCCTCGACGGCTACGGCGGCGCCGCGGTCGCGGGCCCCAGGACGCTCGTCGACGAGCTGAAGGCCTGGCGGCACCGGTACGGCGGCACCGTCTTCCAGCAGTTCCCGACCGCGCTGTCGGCCCTCGTCGGCCTGGAGCGGGAGCTGCCCCGGCTGCCCGACTACGTGCGGCACGCGCGCGTGGTGGCCGGCGCGCTGCGCGAGGGGTTCGCGGCGGCCGGCGTGCCCTGGGCCCGCGTCCAGCCCGAGGAGCCGCACACCAATGAGTTCCAGCTCTGGCTGCCCTACGACGCCGATGTCGTCGCCGAGGCGGCGGTCCGGCACGCCGAGGAGACCAGGACGCTGCTGTTCTCCCGCCCCTGGGCCGCCCCCGGCCCGGGACTCGCGGTCACCGAGATCGACGTACGCGCGGCGGGCCTGACATGGACGGCCGAGGACGTACGCGCGGCGGTGGCGGAGTTCGTCGACCGTCTGAACAAGGAGATCAGCCGCTGGGCCGCAGCCAGCGGGTGAGGGCCCGGCGGAGCCGGCCTCCCACCGGGCGCCCTGCGAGAACGGCCCGGAAGCGGCGGTCGTCGCGCCACTCTCGTACGACCTGCCAGTCGTGCGTGCCGGGCGCGGGCGGGGCGGGCTCGCCGTGCTGCTGGGCCCGGTAAGTGTCGAGGAGGTACTGCTGGGTGATGCTCATGGCGGTTCGCCTCTTCGGGACGGGTGATGGGTCCGGCAGGCTCCGCGGCTGCCCCGGTCGGTCCTCCCAGCCTGCGCCGGTCGCGCGGCGAAGTCGCGTCGATTGACGGCGGACGTCAATCGAGGACGGCGTTGTCAGTGGCGGGGTGCACCATGAGGGCATGAGCGTGAGCATCGATATCGCGGGGCTGCGGCCGGAGAGGGTCGCCGTCGTGCCCTCGCCCCTGGCCGAGTTCGGCATGGCGCTGCACGCGCTGTCCGAGCCGGGGCACCATCCGGGCCTGCAGGGCTGGGTCACGAGCGTGACCGCGGGGCTCGACCCGCATCTGGCCGACCGGATGTGCGAGGCCGACTTTCTGTGGCGTACGACCTTCTCGGACCTGTTCCTGCCGTGCGCGGGCATACCCGGCGGGCCCACCCTCCCGGGCGCGACCCTCGCCGAGGAACTGGACCTGCTGGACAAGCTGACGGACGAGCAGTTCGTGGACGCCGCCCTGGAGTTCACCTGCGCGCTGCCGTACGCCACCCAGGGCCCCGCCGTGCTCGCCGACGCCGAACTGCGCCGCCGCGCCCTGGAACTCGCCGCCGCGCGCGGGCCCCAGCAACTGCGCTTCAGCAAGCGGCTGCTCGACGATCCGCCGCTGATCCGGGCCTGGCTGCGGCAGTTCCTGGAGGACTGCGAGGAGGCGTTCTTCGCCGACGTCTGGCACCGCCTGCGCCACCAACTCGCCGCCGACGCCCGGCACAAGACCGACCTGCTGCGGCACAAGGGACTCGCCGAAGCGCTGACCTCGGTGTCCCGGGCGGTCACGCTGGACGAGTCCGGCGGCCGGATCACCATCGACAAGCTGCGCCAGGGCCACACCGTCATCCGCGACCGCAGCCTGCTGCTCGTGCCGACGAGCCTGGGCTGGCCGCATCTGATGGTGCTGCACCGGCATGACTGGCAGCCGGTCCTGCACTACCCGGTCGGCTCCCCTGAACTCACCGCGCCGCCCTCCGTCGACCAACTGACCCTGCGGATGACCGCGTTGTCCCACCCAGTGCGCATGCAGCTGTGCCGCAACCTCGCCCGCAGCACCTACACCACGAGCGAGCTCGTACAGATCCACGGCTTGACCGCGCCCGAGATATCCCGGCACCTGGGCGTCCTGAAGAAGGCGGGCCTGATCACCACCCGCCGGCGCGGCCGGTACGTCCTGCACCAGCTGGACGTCACGGCGGTGGCCCGGCTGGGCAGCGACTTCCTTGAGGCGCTGCTGCGCTGACCGGCTCCGCTCAGCCCTGCCCGCCGGCCCGCACCAGACCGGTCTCGTAGGCCAGGACCACCACCTGCACCCGGTCCCGCAGCCCGAGCTTGGTCAGGATGCGGCCCACATGCGTCTTGACGGTGGCCTCCGACAGGACGAGCCGGGCCGCGATCTCGCCGTTGGACAGCCCCTGGGCGACCAGGATCATGACCTCGCGCTCACGGTCGGTGAGCCGGTCCAGCTCCTTGTGCTGCGGCTCGTTGCCGGTGCTCGGCAGCATCGGCGCGAAGCGGTCCAGCAGCCGGCGTGTGGTCGAGGGCGCCACCACCGCGTCGCCGCTGTGCACGGCGCGGATGGCGGCGAGCAGCTCGCCGGGCGGCACGTCCTTGAGCATGAAGCCGGAGGCGCCCGCCTTCAGCCCGGAGAAGGCGTACTCGTCGAGGTCGAAGGTGGTCAGGATCAGCACCTTCGGCGGATGCGGGTCCGAGCAGACGCGGCGGGTGGTCTCCACGCCGTCCAGCTTCGGCATGCGCACATCCATCAGCACCACGTCGACGGCGGTCTCGCGCAGCACCTGAAGGGCCTCGACGCCGTCGCCCGCCTCCGCGACGACCTCCATGTCCGGCTGGGCGGCGAGCACCATCCGGAACCCGGTGCGCAGCAGCACCTGGTCGTCGACGAGCATTACGCGGATCGTCATCGGGTCCTCTTCCGTGTCCGTCTACGGGGTCGTTACAGGTGTCAGCGCAGGGCACGCCCGGCCTCAGCGCACGGGTTTGAGCGGCAGCAGGGCACTGATGCGGAATCCTCCGCCCGGGCGGGGGCCCGCGTCCAGGGTGCCGCCGACCATGCCGACGCGTTCGCGCATGCCGATCAGGCCGTGGCCCTGGCCGTCGACGCCGCCCTCCTCGTACAGCTCGTGCGGGGCGCCCTTGCCGTCGTCCTCGACGAGCAGGCCGAGACCGTCGTCGAAGTAGACAAGACGCACGCTCGCACCCGCGTTCGGCCCGCCGTGCTTGCGCGTGTTGGTGAGCGCCTCCTGCACGATGCGGTACGCGGTCAGCTCGACCCCGCTCGGCAGCGGGCGCGGGGTGCCCTCGACCTTGAAGTCGACGGGCAGTCCGGAGGTACGGCACTGCTGGATGAGCTCGTCGATCTGCTCGACGTCGGGCTGCGGGAGGTACTCCCCGCCCTCCTGGTGCTCACCGGTGCGCAGCACGCCCAGCAGGCGGCGCATCTCGGCGAGGGCCTGGCGGCCGGTGGAGGAGATGGTCTCCAGGGCCTTCTTCGCCTGGTCGGGCGCGGCGTCGAGGACGTAGGCGGCGCCGTCGGCCTGCACCACCATCACCGACACGTTGTGCGCGACCACGTCGTGCAGCTCGCGCGCGATCCGGGCGCGTTCGGCGGCGACCGCGACCTTGGCCTGCGCCTCGCGCTCCTTTTCGAGCCGGCTCGCGCGCTCCTCAAGCTGCGCGAAGTACGCGCGCCGCGTGCGTATCGAGTCGCCGAGCACCCAGGCCAGCGCGAACGGCACCGACGTGAAGATCACGATCGCGACGGTGCCGAGGGCGCTCGACTCGTTCGCCGGCCAGCGCAGCTGGGCCAGGGGCGCCGCGCACAGGCCGACGCCGAGCGCCAGCCTTGAGGCCCAGCGGGCGCCGGTCGCGGCCACCGTGTAGGTGATCACCAGCATGGCGAAGTTCGCGGGCATGGTCTCGACGTCCAGCACCAGCTGCGCCACACCGAGCGCGCTGGCCAGGACCAGCATCTTCTCCGGCATGCGCCGGCGCAGCGCGATCACCAGGGACAGCAGCAGGGCGATCGGCACGGCGGCGATCGGGTAGTCGACGCGCTCCGCTTCCTGCTGCACGACCCCGGACACCACGGTGATCCCGAACACGAAGACGGCCCAGAAGCCGTCGACCCATGTCGGGTGCCTGCGGAGGAAGTCATAGAGGCGCTGCACGTAACCCAGCGTAGGGAAGCGTGACGTGTGCGGGGGTCAACCGGAGGACCGATCCGCGACGGGCGCGTGTACTCCGCAAGGTGGAGGCCCCGTTCCTCTGTGCACTTAGCCTGGGCCGGTGACGCGAGACGCTGGCGAGGAATGGCTGGGGTGGCGGGCGGCGGCTCAGGAGGCGCTGTACGGACCGCACGGCTTCTACCGCAGGCCCGAGGGCCCGGCCGGGCACTTCCGTACGTCCGTACACGCCTCGCCGCTGTTCGCCGAGGCCGTGGCCCGGCTGCTGTGCCGGGTCGACGAGGCGCTGGACAGTCCCGCGACGCTCGACTTCGTCGACATGGCCGCGGGCCGCGGCGAACTGGTCACCGCGGTCCTCGCCGCGCTCCCCTCCGACGTGGCCGCCCGCGCGCGCGGGTACGCCGTCGAGCTCGCCGACCGCCCGCCCGGTCTCGATCACCGGATCGAGTGGCTGCCGGAGCCGCCGCGAGGCGTCACGGGGCTCCTCTTCGCCAACGAATGGCTGGACAACGTGCCCGTCGACGTCGCCGAGGTGGACGCCGAGGGCGTCCCGCGCGTGGTGCTCGTACGGCGCGACGGGACCGAGCGCCTCGGCGAACCGGTCGCCGGCGCGGACGCCGAGTGGCTCGCACGGTGGTGGCCGCTGCCCCCCGAGGAGGGGCTGCGGGCCGAGATCGGGCTGCCCCGGGACGAGGCCTGGGCGGGGGCGGTCGGGGCCGTGGAGCGGGGGCTCGCGGTCGCCGTGGACTACGCGCACACGGCGGATGCGCGCCCCCTGTTCGGAACACTGACCGGCTTCCGGGACGGGCGCGAGACGGCGCCGGTCGCGGACGGGTCGTGCGATGTGACGGCCCATGTGGCGCTGGATGCGTGTGCGCGGGCGGGGGAGCGCGCGGGCACGGACACGGACGGGCGCACGGGCGAAGGGGGCGGGGCCGCGGGCCCGGAGGGCAATGAGCGCGCGGGCACGGACACGGACCGGCGCACGGGCGAAGGGGGCGGGGCCGCGGGCCCGGAGGGCAATGAGCACGCGGGCACCGAGACAGGCGTACGCGCGGGCTTGGGGGCGGTTGGTCGGGGGGGCGCGCGGGAGAGTGAGGGCACGGGCCGGCGAGGGTACGCGACCCCGCGCGAGCTGCCGCGCGCGCGCCTGCTTCTCCAGCGCGAAGCCCTGCGCGCCCTGGGCATCGCAGGCGCACGCCCCCCGCTCGCGCTCGCGACCACCCAACCCGCTGCCTACGTACGCGCCCTCGCGACCGCCGGCGAGGCCGCCGAGCTCACCGCCCCCGGCGGCCTCGGTGACTTCGGCTGGCTGCTGCAGCCGGTCGGCATTCCGGACGCGGCCCCGGCGCTCGGCGGCCTACTTGTCGATGTCCCCGACGACGAAGAACAGTGACCCCAAGATCGCCACCATGTCCGCCACCAGAGTGCCCGGCAGCAGCTCCACCAGCGCCTGGATGTTGTTGTACGAGGCCGAGCGGAGCTTGAGCCGGTACGGGGTCTTCTCGCCCTTGCTGACCAGGTAGTAGCCGTTGATGCCGAGCGGGTTCTCGGTCCACGCGTACGTGTGCCCCTCGGGCGCCTTCAGGACCTTGGGCAGCCGCTGGTTGATCGGTCCTGGCGCCAGTTCCGCGAGCCGGTCGAGGCAGGCGTCGGCAAGGTCGAGGGAGTTGTGGGTCTGCTCCAGCAGACACTCGAACCGGGCCAGGCAGTCGCCCTCCTGGCGGGTGACGACCTTGAGCGTGTCCTGGAGCTCCCCGTACCCGAGGTAGGGCTCGTCGCGGCGCAGGTCGAAGTCCACGCCCGAGGCGCGCGCGATCGGGCCACTCACGCCGTACGCGTGGACCGTCTCCGGCGCGAGGGCGCCCACGCCCCGCGTGCGCCCCCGGAAGATCTCGTTGCCGAGGACCAGGTCGTCGAACCGGTCCATACGGGAGCGCACATCGGCCACGGCGGCACGCGCGCGCGTGGCCCATCCCGCGGGCAGGTCCTCCTTCAGGCCGCCCACCCGGTTGAACATGTAGTGCATACGCCCACCGGAGACGTCCTCCATCACATGCTGAAGCTCCTCGCGCTCCGTGAAGGCGTAGAAGATCGGCGTGATCCCGCCCAGCTCCAGCGGGTACGAGCCCAGGAACATCAGGTGGTTGAGCACCCGGTTGAGCTCCGCGAGCAGGGTCCGGGTCCACACCGCCCGCTCGGGCACCTCCATGCCGAGCATGCGCTCGACGGCCAGGACGACACCCAGCTCGTTGGAGAAAGCCGACAGCCAGTCGTGGCGGTTGGCGAGCATGATGATCTGGCGGTAGTCACGCGCCTCGAAGAGCTTCTCCGCACCGCGGTGCATATAGCCGATCACCGGCTCGGCGCTGGTGATGCGTTCGCCGTCCAGGACGAGCCGCAGGCGCAGCACGCCGTGCGTGGACGGGTGCTGGGGCCCGATGTTGAGCACCATGTCGGTGCTCTCCGCGGCTCCGCCGATACCGACCGTGGTCTCCGTCGTAGGCATGGACACAGTCTCTCCTACGTAGGCTGACCATATGGAGACGGGGAGCCGGGAAAACGCGGCGCACAGCGGACAAACGGGGGCCGCTGCAGCGGAACACGAGCCGGTGTGGACCGGGCTGCCACCGGGGCTGCTGCGGATGCGTCGGCTGTTGCTGGTGGTGTGGCTGGGACTGCTGACCGTGGGCCTCGCCGTGCTTCTGGGCCTGCTCGCCGGCCCCGCCTGGGCCCTGTTCGCGCTGCTGCCCCTGGCGGTGGCGGTCTGGGGCTGGGTGATGCTCGGCCGCAACTGGCGCTCCTGGCGCTACGCCGAGCGCGCCGACGACTTGCTGATCAGCCGGGGCGTGCTGTGGCGCGAGGAGACCGTCGTGCCGTACGGGCGCATGCAGCTGGTGGAGGTCACCTCCGGGCCCGTCGAGCGGCACTTCGGTCTTGCCAGCGTGCAGCTGCACACCGCGGCCGCGGCGACCGACGCGACCATCCCCGGCCTCGACCCGGCCGAGGCGGAACGGCTGCGCGACCGGCTCACCGAGCTCGGCGGGGCCCGATCGGCGGGGCTGTGACGGCCTCGGGCGTCGACGACGCCGTACGGGAGAGGCCGCCCGTCACCGAGCGACGGCTGCATCCCGTGACGCCGCTCAGGCGGGCGTGGGCGCCGGTGGCCGTGGTGATCGGGTGGGCGGTGCACGATCCCGACCAGACGCAGCGCCATCTGACCCGGCTGACCACGACCACGCTGCTGCTCGCGATAGCCGTCGCCGTTCCGGCGGCCGCCCTGTACGGCTTCCTGACCTGGTGGTTCACGCACTTCGCGGTGACCGGCAGCGAACTGCGCATCCGTACCGGTCTGATGTTCCGGCGTACCGCGCACATCCGGCTCGAACGCATCCAGGCCATCGACGTCAGCCAGCCGCTCCTCGCGCGCGTGGCGGGCGTCGCCAAGCTCAAGCTCGACGTCGTCGGCACGGACAAGAAGGACGAGCTCGCCTTCCTGGGGGCAGAGGAGGCGCGTGCGCTCCGCGCGGAACTCCTCGCGCGCGCCGCCGGATTCGCGCCCGAGACGGCGCACGAAGTGGGCGAAGCTCCGGCGCGCGAGCTGCTGCGCACACCCCCACGCGAGCTCGCGCTCTCCCTCGTGCTGACGGGCGCCACCTGGGGCACCCTCGCCGCTGCCCTCGTCGTACCGCCGGTCCTCTGGTTCGCCACCCACAGCGTGTGGACGGTCCTCGCCACCGCCCTGCCCCTGCTCGGCGCGGCGGGCGCGAGCAGCGTGGGCCGGTTCGTCGCCGACTACGACTGGACGGTGGCCGACTCCCCCGACGGGCTGCGCATCGACCGCGGCCTGTTGGACCGCGTCCACGAGACGGTGCCGCCGGGGCGCGTGCAGACGGTGCGGGTCGTACGGCCGCTGCTGTGGCGGCGGCGCGGGTGGGTGCGGGTGGAGCTGGACGTGGCGGGGTCGTCGAACTCCGTACTGGTTCCGGTCGCCCCGCGTGAGGTCGCCGAGGCCGTCATCGCGCGCGTGCTGCCCGGGGTGACCGTGCCGCCGGAGTCGGCGCTGTCCCGGCCGCCGCGGCGCGCCCGGTGGTGCGTCCCCGTGTGGTGGCGGGGCTACGGCCTGGTCGTGACCGACGCGGTGTTCGCCGCGCACCAGGGGCTGCTGCGGCGGAGCCTGGCGCTGGTGCCGCACGCGAAGGTGCAGAGCGTACGGCTGGCGCAGGGGCCCTGGAAGCGTGCGCTGGGCATCGCCGACGTCCATGTGGACACCGGGGCCAACAAGACCGTGACAGCCCGCCTGCGGGACGCCGACGAGGCGGCTGAGCTGCTCAGGGCACAGGCGGAGCGGTCGCGGACGGGGCGGCGGGACGCACGGCCGGACCGCTGGATGACACAAGGGGCCGACCGTTAGGCCGACCCCTGGTTGAGTGCTCCCGGCGTCAGGACACCGCGCTGCGCAGCCCCTGTACGTCGATCTGTTCCGTCTCGTCGTGCGCCGTCAGGTCGATGACCTGGCCGATGCCCCGGGACTCCTCGTCCGCCGGCTTGAACTCCGCCTCCGACTCGGCCTTGTGCAGGGCGAGCGCCTCCTGGCCGACGACGTCGGCGAGGTCCTCGTTCTGCACGTCCTCCAGGCCGGGGGGCGTGCCCTCCTTGTGCGTACCGAAGAAGTCGAAGCCGCCCTCGACCCTCGGGCGCCGCGCGGGCGCCGACGGGGCGACGGCCACCGCGGTCGGCGCGACGAAGTGTCCGGCGGGCTGCTGGGAGGGCAGGGCCGGCTTGCCCGTGGTGGCGGCGGCCGCGTGCGCATGCTCCTGCCCGTCGGCCGCCTCGGGCTTCCCCTGCGCCTCGTCCTCCTGCGTGACCGGACCGCTCTTCACGGCCTGGTCGTCCGAGGAGCTGCCGTTCTGCGCGGGGATGTCGGCCTGCGCGTCGCCGGACTCCTGCGGCGGAGTGTCGGCGTGCGTCTTCGCGGGGCCGTCGGACTTGGCCGAAGCGTCGGCACTGACCGGCCCGTGAGCGGTCACCGGACCGTCGCCCTGCGGCTCGCCCTCCGTCTTCGGAGCGTCCTGCGCGTCGAACTTCGACAGCGCCGCCCGCGCCCGCAGGAACAGGCTCGACCCCTCCGGCGAGAAGACCGCGGGAGCCGTCGGCTCGGCCGGCTCGGTCTCGTTCTCGGCGGCCGGGGCTGCCACGGCCCCCGCCTCCTCCTCGGGAGCCGTCTCGGCGGCCACCGGCGCCGGCGGCAACGCGCGCGTGGGCGCCACCGCCTCTATCTCCAGCAGCCGACGGCCCTCCAGGGCGGTCGCGCGCTCGGTCTCGGCGGTGGCGTACCGCCGTAGCAGCGCCGCGTGTTCGTTGCGCAGCCCCGCGAGTTCCGCGCGCTTGGCCCGCAGCCGCTGCTCCAGCTTGCCGCGCAGCTCGCGCGACTCGTCGAGGTCCGTCTCCAGTTCGGCGACCCGCTCCTCGAAGCGCCACTCGTCGCTCGCACGCGCGCGTGTCAGATCGGCGACCCGCTTGCCGGCCTGGGTGTCCCAGCGGCGCATGACGACCGCGCCGACGACCGCCGTCGCCGCGGCGGCCGCGGCCAGGCCCCGGAGCACCAACGGCTCCGAGAACGCCCAGGGACCGAGCGCGCAGACGACGGAGACGCCTGCGATGGCCGACGGGGGCAGCAGCCTGTGCAAGGGCGGGGAATGGCGGTGACGTCCACGTGGCATGGCCAGAAACTTACCGCGCGTAGGCGAATCTTGGAGCCCCGCCCCGTAAAAACACAGCCATCCCGAAGCGTTCACGGAATTCGGAACCCAAACCAAGATCATTTATTACGGCCGCACAGTCGGGCCCGGCCCTCAACCGGCCCTCAGCCGCCCGCTCATCCACTGCAACGTCGCCGGAATCTCGCGCTGCCAGGTATGGAAGTTGTGCCCGCCGCTTTCCAGGATGATCGAGGAGATCTGCGTCAGCTTTGTGGCCTTCACGCGCGCTATGAACTTCAGCGTGTCCTTGTAGTTCGACTCACCGGCCTTACCGCTGCTGACGAGGAGTGAAGTGTCGGGCGCGGGCAGGCCCGCCCCCGCGGCGTACACCCCGGGGTGGTCCATGGCCAGCTTCAGCGCGCAGTAGCCGCCCGTGGAGTCGCCGACCACGCCCCAGTTGCCCGGCTCCCGGCCAACCCCACGTCCACGCACTCCGCGTCCGTCGGCGGCGCGACCGTGGGGCGCGTCATCACCAGGACCGCCGCGGGGAACGCGCGCGTGGCGATGTGCGACGTACGGCCCACAAGGTCGCCTTGCCCGGTCTTTCCACAGCCTTGAAACCGGCTTTGACGAGGTGAATGAAACCCCGACCCCCAAGACACCGTCCTAGAGGGCGCAATGTCGCCGGATGCCCGAATCGGCACCGGATCCAAGCTCTCTCGCGGAACCACGGGATGCGATGTCGGTCAGGACAGATGAGGAAGTGTCGGGCGGGGTTCCGCGGCGACCGAGCCGGGTACGCCGGCTGCTGCGCGGCTCCCGCCCCGAGGCGGTGCCCCTTCTCGTCGGCCGAGCCTGTGCTCTCGTGGGCCTCCTGGACATCGCCGCGGGCGTCTTCCCGCGCTTCCGGCACAGCCGTATGCACACCCTCGCCGAAGTGCTGCCGGGCGCACTCGGGCCGTTCGCGGCCGCCCTCTCGCTCAGCGCCGGCGTGCTGTTGCTGCTGCTCGCCCACGGCCTCAAGCGCGGCAAGCGCCGGGCCTGGCGGGCCGCCGTGGCGCTGCTCCCGGCCGGTGCCGTGGCCCAGTTCGCCTACCGCCACTCCCTGCTCGGCGCGGTCATCTCGCTCCTCCTGCTGACCGCCCTGCTGCGCCACCGCGACCAGTTCGCGGCGCTGCCCGACCCGCGCAGCCGCTGGCGGGCGCTCGCCAACTTCGTCCTCATGGGCGCCGGTTCACTGGCCCTCGGGCTCGTCATCGTCAGCGCCCACCCGAGGACTCTGGTCGGCAACCCGAGCCTGGCGGAGCGCATCACCCACGTCCTGTACGGCCTGTTCGGCTTCGAGGGTCCGGTCGACTACCAGGGCACCACCTCGTGGACCGTCGCCGTCTCCCTGGGCGCCCTCGGCCTGCTCACCGCCGTCACCACGATCTACCTCGCCTTCCGTCCCGAACACCCCGCCGCGCGCCTCACGGAGGAGGACGAGGCCCGCCTGAGGTGAGGGCCCTGCTGGACAAGCACGGCGGCCGCGACTCCCTCGGCCACTTCGCGCTCCGCCGCGACAAGGCCGTCGTCTTCTCGCCCAGCGGCAAGGCCGCGGTCACCTATCGCGTCGTCTCCGGGGTGATGCTCGCCAGCGGCGACCCCATCGGTGACGTCGAGGCCTGGCCGGGCGCCATCGAACGCTTCATGGACGTCGCCAAGGCCCACTCCTGGACCCCCGCCGTCATGGGCTGCTCCGAGACCGGCGGCGAGGTCTGGACCCGCGAAACCGGCCTGGACGCCCTCGAACTGGGCGACGAGGCGGTGGTGGACGTCGCGGATTTCTCGCTCACCGGCCGCGCGATGCGCAATGTGCGCCAGATGGTCAAGCGCATCGAGCGAGCCGGTTACGCAACCCGGGTACGACGCGTCCGTGACCTCGGCGAGGCCGAGCTCGACCGCATCCGCCGCGCCGCCGACGACTGGCGCGGCACCAACACCGAACGCGGCTTCTCCATGGCGCTCGGCCGCATCGGCGACACGGCCGACGGCGACTGCCTCATCGCCACCGCCCACCGGCAGGACGACCGGCCGGGCCCGTACGGCGACCTGAAGGCCGTACTCCACTTCGTGCCGTGGGGAACCGGCGGCGCCTCCCTGGACCTGATGCGCCGCGACCGCTCGGCCGACCCCGGCATGAACGAACTCCTCATCGTCGCCGCGCTCCAGGCGGCCCCGAGGCTCGGCATCGCGCGCGTGTCGCTCAACTTCGCGATGTTCCGCTCGGCGCTGGCACGCGGCGAGAAGATCGGCGCGGGCCCGGTGCTGCGCGCCTGGCGCGGGCTGCTGGTCTTCCTCTCCCGCTGGTTCCAGATCGAGTCCCTGTACAAGTTCAACGCCAAGTTCCGGCCGCGCTGGGAGCCGCGCTTCGTCGTCTACCGCGCCTCCGCCGACCTGCCCCGTATCGGCCTGGCCGCCATGCAGGCGGAGGGCTACGTCCGTCTCGCGCTCCCCCTTACGCGCCCCCTGCGCCGCCGCACCACACCCGCACGCCCTTGCGCCCACGCCACGACGGACACCACCGCCCGCGCGGCCTAACCCCGGACAGGTCCGGGCGGAAGCCCCCTACCCCCCGCCCCGGGGCTTCCGCCCGGGCCGCACTGCGCGGTCCCGCGACCACCCGGACCCGCCCGGGGCCTACGCTGAACGTATGAGCAAGCAGAGCGGACGCGGGCGCGTGGCAGGCCTTCCTGAATGGGACCGCTGCGCGGTCATGGGAGTCGTGAACGTGACCCCTGACTCCTTCTCCGACGGAGGCCGCTGGTTCGACACCACCGCGGCCGTCAAGCACGGCCTCGCCCTGGTCGCCGAGGGCGCCGACCTGGTCGACGTCGGCGGCGAGTCCACCCGCCCCGGCGCCACCCGCGTCGACGAGGCCGAGGAACTCAAGCGCGTCATCCCCGTCGTCCGCGGCCTCGCCTCCGAGGGCGTCACGATCTCCGTCGACACCATGCGCGCGTCCGTCGCCGAACAGGCCCTCGCGGCCGGCGCCGCCCTCGTCAACGACGTCAGCGGCGGCCTCGCCGACCCCGCGATGATCCCGGTCGTCGCGGACTCCGGCGCCCCCTTCGTCGTCATGCACTGGCGCGGCTTCCTGGCGGGCGGCAACGTCAAGGGCGTCTACGACGATGTCGTCACCGAGGTCGTCGACGAACTGCACGCACGCGTGGAGGCCGTTCTGGCCGGCGGCATCGCCCCCGACCGCGTCGTCGTCGACCCCGGCCTCGGCTTCTCCAAGGACGCCGAGCACGACCTCGTCCTCCTCGCCCACCTCGACCAGCTGCTCGGCCTCGGCCACCCGCTGCTCGTCGCCGCCTCCCGCAAGCGCTTCCTCGGCCGGGTCCTGGCCGGCCCGCAGGGCGCGCCGCCGCCCGCGCGCGAGCGCGACGCGGCCACGGCCGCCGTCTCCGCGCTCGCGGCGCACGCCGGCGCATGGGCGGTGCGCGTGCACGAGGTACGCGCCACGGCGGACGCGGTACGGGTCGCACGCGCCGTCGAGGGAGCGCGCGACATCACGCACGCGCCGGGCGGGCACCCCGACCCGAGCAACCCGCCGCACCACCCGGAGCCGGGCGCGCACACCCTCGAGCGGGGTGCGCACTCCCCCGAAGGAGCCTGGTGAGCGCCCCACACACTGACGTCGAGCAGGTGGAAGCCGCGAACACCGCCTTCTACGAGGCGATGGAGCGCGGCGACTTCGAGGAACTGTCCTCCCTCTGGCTCACCCCGGCCGACCTCGGCGTCGACGAGACGTACCACGACCCGGCCGACGTCGGCGTGATCTCCTGCGTACACCCCGGCTGGCCGGTACTGACCGGCCGCGGCGAGGTCCTCAGGTCGTACGCCCTGATCATGGCGAACACCGACTACATCCAGTTCTTCCTCACCGACGTGCATGTCTCCGTCACCGGCGACACCGCGCTCGTCACCTGCACCGAGAACATCCTCAGCGGCGGCCCCGCCCCCGAGGGCAGCGAGGAGCTCGGCCCGCTCGTCGGCCAGCTCGTCGTCGCCACCAACGTCTTCCGCCGTACCCCGGGCGGCTGGAAACTCTGGTCCCACCACGCCTCCCCCGTTCTGGCCGAAACCGACGAGGAAGAAAGCGACGACACACCCACATGAGTGGGTAGACGCCCCACAGGAAACGCTCGCAGGGACCAACAAGTGGTTGGCATCACGTAGCTCCGGGTAGGGGCGGCTACCAACCCATGAGCCGCCGGGTTCCCCAGGGGAAACACGCGATGAAACCTCCTGACCCCGGCGCGGGCCCATGCCCCGTGGAACGGCCCTGTCAGTGCCCGCAGGTAGATTCGTTCGAGGCCGGTGTGCCGCCCGCACACGGCACGAACCGGCCGCTACCGACGATTGCAGGAGTGATTCGCGTGGATCGTGTCGCGCTGAGCGGCCTGAAGGCCCGCGGGCACCACGGTGTGTTCCCCAAGGAGCGCGAGGAGGGCCAGACCTTCATCGTGGACCTCGTGCTGGGCCTGGACACCCGGCTGGCCGCCGCCGACGACGACCTGGCGAAGACCGTGCACTACGGCATCGTGGCCGAGGAGGTCGTGGCCGTCGTGGAGGGCGAGCCCGTCAACCTCATCGAGACCCTCGCCGAGCGCATCGCCCAGGCCTGTCTCAAGCACGAAGGGGTCCAGGAGGTCGAGGTCCGCGTCCACAAACCCGACGCGCCGATCACGGTCCCCTTCGACGACGTGACCGTCACCATCACCCGGAGCCGAGTATGACCGCGTTCTTCACCCAGGGTCACAGCGACCCGACCGTACAGCCGGTACCCGCCTCCGTCGTCGAGAAGGTCGACGCCGCCGACACCACCCTGCACAACCCGCAGCGAGCCGTGATCTCCCTCGGCTCAAACCTCGGCAACCGCCTGGAGACCCTCCAGGGCGCCATCGACGCGCTGGAGGACACCCCCGGCCTCCGGGTCAAGGCCGTCTCCCCCGTCTACGAGACGGAGCCCTGGGGCGTGGAGCCGGGCAGCCAGCCGTCCTACTTCAACGCGGTCGTCGTCCTGAAGACCACGCTGCCCCCGTCGTCCCTCCTGGAGCGGGCACAGGCGGTCGAGGAGGCCTTCCACCGCGTCCGGGACGGACGCTGGGGCCCGCGCACCCTCGACGTCGACATCGTCGCCTACGCCGACGTCGTCTCCGACGACCCGGCCCTGACCCTCCCCCACCCGCGGGCCCACGAGCGCGCCTTCGTCCTCGCCCCCTGGCACGACGTGGAGCCCGAGGCCCAGCTGCCCGGCCGGGGCGCGGTCGCCGACCTGCTCGGCACCGTCACCCGAGAAGGCGTCTCCCCCCGTGGGGACCTGGAACTCCGACTGCCCGAGTAGTCGTTAAGGTCAACGCGACCACAGTCCGTGGGAGCCCGGGGGAGCTGAAGGGACACCGTGAGAGAGCTGCGCATCAGGGTGCTGGCAGGCGTGTTCGTCGTGGCCGGGATCCTGTCCTGGGCGGGCGCCCGCCTCTGGAACTCGATCGGGACCCTTCCGAGCGTCCCCCTGGCCGCCCCCATCGTCCTCGCCCTGATCGCCGCGGTCCTGCTGGCCACCGCGCTCTCGCTGCGCGCCCGCCTCAAGGCCCAGCGCGAGCGCCGCCCCGGCGCCAAGGGCGTCGACCCTCTGATGGCGGCCCGCGCGGTCGTCTTCGGACAGGCCAGCGCCCTGGTCGCGGCCCTGGTCGCCGGCATGTACGGCGGCACAGGCGCCTTCCTTCTGGAAGTCCTGGACACCCCGGCCCGCCGCGACCAGGCCATCTACGCCGGCTTCTCGGTCGTCGCAGGCATCGCCGTCATAGCGGCGGCCATCTTCCTGGAGCGAGTCTGCAAACTCCCGGAGGACGACGAACACAACGGCGCGGGCGCGGCCCCGGCGGCGTGAGGCGCCGCGGCGTCAGCGCGCCATGATCAGGCTCATCGCCTCGTTGCGCGTGGCCGCGTCCCGCAGCTGACCGCGCACCGCGGAGGTGAGGGTCTTCGCGCCGGGCTTGCGGATGCCCCGCATCGACATGCACATGTGCTCGCACTCCACGACGACGATCACGCCCCGCGGCTCCAGGATCTCCATCAGGGAGTCCGCGATCTGGGTGGTGAGTCGTTCCTGCACCTGCGGACGGCGGGCGTAGACATCGACGAGCCGGGCCAGCTTGGACAGCCCGGTGATCTTGCCGGTGGTGGCCGGGATGTACCCGACGTGCGCCACCCCCCGGAACGGCACCAGATGGTGCTCACATGTGCTGTACACCTCGATGTCCTTCACGAGCACCATCTCGTCGTGCCCGATGTCGAACGTCGTCGTCAGCACATCCTCGGGCTTCTGCCACAGCCCCGCGAATATCTCCTTGTACGCCCTGGCCACCCGCCCCGGCGTCTCCCTCAAACCCTCCCGGTCCGGATCCTCGCCGACCGCGATCAGCAGTTCGCGTACGGCGTTCTCGGCGCGCTTCTCGTCGAACTCGCCGATGCGGCCCTCGCCGTCCAGCGTCACGGGGTCGGTCATGTGGTGCCTCGTTCCTGTGCGGGTGGCGCGTGTGGGTCACGCGTCTGAACTGCGGACATACGACGATGCCGCGCCCCCCAGGCTAAAACCAGGGGGACGCGGCATCCATTCCGGGCCCGGTGAGGTCACCGGGGCCCGGCTCAGCTCTCCGGGCGCTCCTCGGGAGCGGGCTCCGGGACGGGCTCCGTCACCGTGGACTTGGCGGTGGTGATCGCCGGAGTCGCGCCGTTGGCGCCGTTCGTCAGTGCGAGCTCCTTGGGGGAGAGCACCGGCGGACGCGTGGACGGGGTACGGCGGGAGGAGCCGGTCCAGGCGGGCCGGGGCGGGCGCTTGACGATGGTGGCGAAGATCTCGGCGATCTCCTCCTTGCCCAGCGTCTCCCTCTCCAGCAGCGCGAGAACGAGGTTGTCGAGGACGTCGCGGTTCTCGACCAGGATCTCCCAGGCCTCGTTGTGCGCCGTCTCGATGAGTTTCTTGACCTCTTCGTCGACCAGCGCGGCGACCTCTTCCGAGTAGTCCCGCTGGTGACCCATCTCACGTCCGAGGAAGGGCTCGGTGTTGTCGCCACCGAACTTGATCGCACCGAGACGCTCGGTCATGCCGTACTGCGTGACCATCGCGCGGGCCGTTGCGGTGGCCTTCTCGATGTCGTTCGCGGCACCCGTGGTCGGGTCGTGGAAGACCAGTTCCTCCGCCGCACGGCCGCCCAGCATGTACGCGAGCTGGTCCAGCATTTCGTTGCGGGTCGTGGAGTACTTGTCTTCGTCCGGCAGGACCATCGTGTAGCCGAGAGCGCGGCCTCTCGACAGGATCGTGATCTTGTGGACCGGGTCGGAGTTCGGGGAGGCCGCCGCGACCAGGGCGTGGCCGCCCTCGTGGTACGCGGTGATCTTCTTTTCCTTGTCCGACATGATCCGGGTCCGCTTCTGCGGGCCCGCCACGACGCGGTCGATGGCCTCGTCGAGCATGTGGTTGTCGATCAGCTTCTTGTCCGAGCGGGCCGTCAGCAGGGCGGCCTCGTTCAGGACGTTGGACAGATCGGCACCCGTGAAGCCCGGCGTACGGCGGGCGACCGCCGACAGGTCGACGTCCGGGGCGACCGGCTTGCCCTTCTGGTGAACCTTGAGGATCTCCAGACGGCCCTGCATGTCCGGGCGGTCGACCGCGATCTGGCGGTCGAAGCGGCCGGGGCGCAGGAGGGCCGGGTCGAGGATGTCGGGGCGGTTCGTGGCGGCGATCAGGATGACGCCGCCCTTCACGTCGAAGCCGTCCATCTCGACGAGCAGCTGGTTCAGGGTCTGCTCGCGCTCGTCGTGACCGCCGCCGAGGCCGGCGCCGCGATGGCGGCCGACCGCGTCGATCTCGTCGACGAAGACGATCGCCGGGGCGTTCGCCTTGGCCTGCTCGAACAGGTCACGGACTCGGGAGGCACCGACACCGACGAACATCTCGACGAAGTCGGAACCGGAGATCGAGTAGAACGGCACGCCGGCCTCGCCCGCGACGGCGCGCGCGAGCAGGGTCTTGCCGGTGCCGGGAGGGCCGTACAGGAGTACGCCCTTGGGAATCTTGGCGCCGACGGCCTGGAACTTGGCGGGCTCCTGGAGGAATTCCTTGATCTCCTGGAGTTCCTCGACCGCCTCGTCCGAGCCGGCGACGTCCGAGAACGTCGTCTTGGGGGTGTCCTTGGTGATGAGCTTGGCCTTGGACTTCCCGAAGTTCATGACTCGGGAGCCGCCGCCCTGCATCTGGTTCATCAGGAACAGGAACACGACCACGATGAGAACGAAGGGGAGCAGCGAGAGCAGGATGCTCACGAAGGCGTTCTGCTTCGTCGGCGAGACCGTGTAGCCGTCCGGGATCTGCTTGTCCGCGTACTTGGTCTGCAGGGTGTTCGCCAGGTTCACACCCTGGTCGCCGATGTAGCTCGCCTGGATCTTCGAGCTGTCCTCGATCTTTTCGCCGTCCTTGAGCTGGACCTTGATGGTCTGCTCGTCGCCGGTGGTCAGCTTGGCCGACTCGACCTTGTTGTCATTGATCGCCTGGACGACCTGGCCGGTGTCCACCGTCTTGTAGCCACCGGACGAGCCGACGACCTGCATCAACACGACCACGGCAAGGACGGCCAGCACGATCCACATGACCGGCCCACGGAAGTATCGCTTCACGTCCATCCATACGGAGCGGTGTCGCCCCGTCCCTCCTGCCATAGTGAGTTTGATAAGACAGTTCTTCTGACGGTACCCCAGCATTGTGGCCCGAAGCCGCACGGGAGAGCTGACGAACCCGTCTGCATGCTCCAACGGCGCGAGACCCGCCGGGGTTCCCGATCGTCCTACAGGGCTTGGGCCGTCTGGCTCAGCCGCCGTAGACGTGGGGCGCGAGCGTACCGACGAACGGGAGGTTGCGGTACTTCTCGGCGTAGTCGAGGCCGTAGCCGACGACGAACTCGTTCGGGATGTCGAAGCCGACCCACTCGACGTCGATGGCGACCTTGGCGGCGTCCGGCTTGCGCAGCAGGGTGCAGACCTTGAGCGACTCGGGCTCGCGGGAGCCGAGGTTGGACAGCAGCCAGGACAGGGTCAGCCCGGAGTCGATGATGTCCTCGACGATCAGGACGTGCTTGCCCTTGATGTCGGTGTCGAGGTCCTTCAGGATCCGCACCACGCCGGAGGACTGGGTGCCCGCGCCGTAGGAGGACACGGCCATCCAGTCCATGGTGACGGGGGTGGACAGCGCCCGGGCGAGGTCCGCCATCACCATCACCGCGCCCTTGAGGACGCCGACGATGAGCAGGTCCTTGCCCGCGTACTCCGCGTCGATCTTCGCGGCCAGCTCAGCCAGCTTCGCGTCGATCTCTTCCTTGGTGATGAGCACCTGCCGAAGGTCGGCACCCATGTCTTTCGCGTCCACCCGCATCACTTTCGGTCGTCCCACCGGCCGTCCGCCCCCTTGGAGGGGGTAAGGATTCAGCCTTGCCGAATCACCAGTCTGCCACCCTGGCGCCGGGCCACGACTTTGCCGGGGAGATTGATGGCCCCCTGGCCGCGCCATCCGGTGATCAGACGGTCGACTTCCTCGATGTGCCGGGCGAACAGCGAACCGGCGGGAGCGCCCGCCTCGATGGCGGCTCGGCGCAGGATCCGGCGGCGTACGGCGGGCGGGAGGGCGTAGAGCTTGGCGCACTCCAGCAGGCCGGCGGCGTCACGGACCGAGGCCTCGGCCTGGCCGGCCCAGGCGTCGAGGGCGTCGGCATCGTCGCGGGACAGCTGGGCCGTACGGGCGAGGGCCTCGACGACGCCCTTGCCGAGGGCCTTCTCCAGGGCGGGCAGGCCTTCGTGGCGCAGGCGGGAGCGGGTGTAGGCGGGGTCGGCGTTGTGGGGGTCGTCCCAGACGGGGAGGGACTGGACCATGCAGGCCCTGCGGGCGGTCTGCCGGTCGAGTTCCAGGAAGGGGCGTCGGTAACGGCCGCCGGCCCCCGAGACCGCGGCCATTCCGGACAGGGAGCGGATGCCGGAGCCGCGGGCGAGGCCGAGCAGGACGGTTTCGGCCTGGTCGTCGCGGGTGTGGCCGAGCAGGATCGCGGCGGCGCCGTGGCGCTGGGCGGCGGCGTCGAGCGCGGCGTAGCGGGCGTCGCGGGCGGCGGCCTCGGGTCCGCCTTCGCGGCCGACGGTGACGGCGGTGGACTCGACCGGGTCGAGGCCGAGTTCACGCAGGCGCAGGACGACTTCTTCGGCGCGCAGGTCGGAGCCGGGCTGCAGGCCGTGGTCGACGGTGATGCCGCCCGCGCGGATGCCGAGTTTGGGGGCCTCGAAGGCGAGGGCGGAGGCGAGGGCCATGGAGTCGGCGCCGCCGGAGCACGCCACGAGCACGAGCGGCGACGGCGGGCGCTCGTGCGGGATCTGCTCAGCAGGGGTCTGATGGTCGTTGAGGATGTCGTGGAGGACGCGGCGGACCGCCAGGCGTATCGCCGCGACCGCAGGATGGGGACCCATGTCCGGTTCCCTTCATGAAGTTTTCGGGGGGTGAGCCCGAGGTTCGGTCACTCAGAGTGTGTAGATGGTGACAGAACCGGGCGGTTCCCCGAGCATTGCACGCCTGTCCATGGCTCACGGTCCCTCGGACGGGTGATTGAAGGGGCGTTCGCCTGCCGTCGGCCGGATTCGTTTCACGACCCTCCCCTGGGGCTCACGACTCGGCCTTGCGGTGCACCCGCGCGACCCAGTCCGCCGGTTTGGCGATCTCCGCCTTGGTCGGGAGGGTGTTCGGGGAGGTCCACACGCGGTTGAAGCCGTCCATGCCGACCTGGTCGACGACGGCCCGCACAAAGCGTTCGCCGTCGCGGTACTGCCGGAGTTTGGCGTCCAGGCCGAGCAGCTTGCGCAGGGCCATGTCCAGGCGGGAGGCCCCCTTGGCGCGGCGCTGCTGGAACTTCTCTCGGATCTCCGCGACGGACGGCACGACCGCCGGTCCCACGCCGTCCATGACGAAGTCGGCGTGGCCCTCCAGGAGGGACATCACGGCGGTGAGGCGGCCGAGGATCTCGCGCTGGGCCGGGGTCTGCACGATCTCGACGAAGGAGCGTCCGCCGTCGTCCTCCTCGGCCTCGGGCCGGCCCCCGGCGAGGGACTGCGCGGCCTCGCGGATGCGTTCCAGCACGGTCATGGGGTCGACGTCGGTCTCCCCCAAGAAAGACTGGATTTCGCCCTCCAGGTGGTCTCTCAGCCAGGGCACGGCGGTGAACTGGGTGCGGTGGGTCTCCTCGTGCAGGCACACCCACAGGCGGAAGTCGTGGGGCTGGACGTCGAGTTCGCGTTCGACGTGGACGATGTTGGGCGCGACGAGCAGGAGTCGGCCGCCGCCGCCGGCGCCGGCGGGCAGTTCGCGGGTGGCGGGGGCGAAGGTCTCGTACTGGCCGAGGACGCGGGAGGCCAGGAACGACAGCAGCATGCCGAGTTCGACGCCGGTCACCTTGCCACCGACGGCGCCGAGGACCGCGCCGCCGGGGGTGCTGGTGCGGCGTTCCTGCATCTTGTCGAGCAGCGGTTTGAGCAGTTCCCGGAAGCCGGCGACGTTGGCGCGGACCCAGCCGGGCCGGTCGACGACCAGGACGGGGGTGTCGTGGGTCTCCTCGGTGCCCAGACGAGTGAAGCCCCGGACGTGTTCCTCCGAGGCCTTGGCGTGCCGGCGCAGCTCGGCGACGACGGCGCGGGCCTCGTCGCGGCTGACCTCGGGGCCCGGCCGCATCAGCCGGGTCGCGGTCGCCACCGCGAGATTCCAGTCGACCATCCCAGGAGTTGCCGCACCACCGATGCTCGTCATGCGTCAACCGTACGTGAGCGCTCGCGCTGGGGGCAGGGCGTCGGGGTCGGCAGGGGGACGGCTAACCGCAGCCGCAGGCCGCCAGCGCCGTCGCCGTCGCGTCCAGGGCCGACTGCGCCGCCCCCGGATCCGTCGTGCCGTTCGCCAGGAACGCGAAGGCCAACAGATGGCCGTCCTGGTCCACGACCGTTCCCGCAAGGGCGTTCACCCCGCTCAGGGTGCCGGTTTTCGCTCGTACGATGCCGGCCGCGCCGTCCGTGTAGCGGCTGGTCAGGGTGCCGGTGAAGCCCGCGATGGGCAGCCCGGTGAGGATGGGGCGGAGTTCGGGGTAGGCGGGGTCGCCGGACTTGGCCAGCAGCGTGGTGAGCAGGGCGGCGGTGAGGCGGTCGTCGCGGTTCAGGCCGCTGCCGTCCTTGAAGTCGGCCCCGGTGACGGGGAGTCCGAGCTTCTTGAGTTCGGCGCGGATCGCGCGGCCCGCTCCGCCGAAGTCGGGGCGTTCGCCGGTGGCGACGGCGGTCTGGCGGGCGAGGGCCTCGGCGATGTCGTTGTCGCTGTTGGTGAGCATGCGTTCGACGAGGGCCGACAGCGGCGGGGATGCGACCTCGGCGAGGGTCTCGGCGCGGCCGGTCGCCTTGGAGGGGCCCGGGGAGGTGGTCTTGACGCCGTGGCCCCCGAGCAGGTCCGCGAAGGTGCGGGCCGCCTCCGCCGCGGGGTCCGCCGCGCGGGGCGCGGGGCCGCTGGTGGAGTCGTCGGTGCGGGCCTCGTCGGCCATGAGGGCGCTGACCCGGGCGAGGTTGTCGTTGACCCCGATCGGGTGGGCCTCGTCGCCCGCGTAGAGCGTGACGTCGTACGACAGCGTCACCTCGCGCACTCCGTCCTTCTTCAGGGCGGTGGCGGTGTCCTCGGCGAGGGTGCGCAGGCTCGCCCAGCCCTCGGCGTCCTCGCGGGCGGTGAGTGTGGGGTCGCCGCCGCCGACCAGGACGAGTTCCTTGGTGTCGGGTTCCAGGGCGGTGCGGGTGGTGAGGCGGTGGTCGGGGCCGAGGGCGGACAGGGCCGCGGCGGCGGTGGCGATCTTCGTGGTGGAGGCGGGGGTGAGCGCGGTGTCGGCGCCGACGCCGTACAGGCGCTTGCCCGAGGTCACGGCCACGACGACGGCGGCGCGGCGGGCGCCGAGCGCGGGGTCGTCCAGGAGCGGGTCCAGGACGCCGGCCAGGGCCTTTCCGCCGGGCACGGACTTCACCCGGCCGGCCGAGCCGCCGAGGCCGCCGAGGACGGATGCGGCGCTGGGTGCGGGGTCGGGCGCCTTGGCCGCCGTAGCGGAATCAGGACCGTGATCTGCGCCACCCGTGCGCCCCTGGGCGGCTGCCAGGTCCCGCTCGGCCGTACGCTGACCGGAGGAGTCCCAGGGACCGGCGGCGGTCACCACACCCACGGCCAGTGCAAGGCCCGCGGTGGCGGCGCCGGCGGTGTACTGCCAGGTCTTCGGCCTTGTGACCTGCGACGAGACGGCTCGGCCGAGCCGTGCGAGACGCGGTCGCGCTGCTGTGGCGGCCCGTGCGAGACGCGGTCGTAGGGCGTCCGCGATCCGCGTCACACGCGGTTTCGCGGCCTGCCAAGGCCTCAGCTCTGGCACGACCACCAGCCCCTTTCGCGATCACACACCTGCGTGAGGGACACTTAACCACCAGAACTATGTGTTGATCATGGAGGAGCCACCGGTGGAGTTCGACGTCACGATCGAGATTCCGAAGGGTTCGCGGAACAAGTACGAGGTGGACCACGAGACCGGTCGGATCCGCCTGGACCGTCGCCTCTTCACCTCGACCAGCTACCCGGCCGACTACGGCTTCGTCGAGAACACCCTCGGCGAGGACGGCGACCCGCTGGACGCCCTGGTCATCCTGGACGAGCCGACCTTCCCGGGCTGCCTCATCCAGTGCCGCGCGATCGGCATGTTCCGGATGACGGACGAGGCCGGCGGCGACGACAAGCTGCTGTGCGTGCCGGCGCACGACCCGCGCGTGGAGCACCTGCGCGACATTCACCACGTGTCGGAGTTCGACCGCCTGGAGATCCAGCACTTCTTCGAGGTCTACAAGGACCTGGAGCCCGGCAAGTCCGTCGAGGGCGCCGACTGGGTGGGCCGTACCGAGGCCGAGGCCGAGATCGAGCGGTCCTACAAGCGCTTCAAGGACCAGGGCGGCCACTGAGCCCCGAGTCCCCTGACGGGCCGCACGCGTACGCGTGCGGCTCGTTTTCTTTGAGTGCGCATACTGAGGCCTACGGAATGCGTCGTACAGGGAGCGCTGCGCAAGTGACGGACGCGGAGGACCGCAAGCCGCAGTCGGACGAGGCGACCGGCACGTTCGACCCCGAGATCACATCCGAGTTCGCCATTCCCCAGGGGCTCGCCGTACCGAAGACGGGCGGTGAGGCGGAGACGACGTCCGAGTTCGCCCTCCCGGACGGTCTTGACGCGCCGCCAGGCCCTGCTGCCGCCGAGCCGGAGGGGTCGGCGTTCAGTCTGCCGAGGACCTATCACGCCAAGGACGCGCCGCCCGCGTTCACTCCGGCGACCGGGGTGCCTGCGGTCAGCCTGACCAAGAACGTGCCCTGGCAGGACCGCATGCGCACGATGCTGCGCATGCCGGTGGCCGAGCGGCCCGCTCCGGAGCGGATCCACAAGACCGAGGAGGAGGGTCCGGCCGTCCCGCGCGTGCTCGACCTGACCCTGCGTATCGGTGAGCTGCTGCTGGCGGGCGGGGAGGGCGCGGAGGACGTCGAGGCGGCGATGTTCGCGGTCTGCCGGTCGTACGGTCTGGACCGCTGCGAGCCGAACGTCACCTTCACGCTGCTGTCGATCTCCTACCAGCCCTCGCTGGTGGACGATCCGGTGACGGCTTCGCGGACCGTACGGCGGCGCGGGACCGACTACACGCGGCTCGCGGCCGTGTTCCGGCTGGTGGACGACCTCAGCGACCCGGAGAGCCATATCTCCCTGGAGGAGGCCTACCGGCGGCTCGCGGAGATCCGGCGTAACCGGCACCCGTATCCGACCTGGGTGCTGACCTCGGCGAGCGGGCTGCTGGCCGGTGCGGCCTCGGTGCTGGTCGGTGGTGATGTGATCGTGTTCATCGCCGCCGCGATCGGCGCGATGCTCGGCGACCGGCTGGCGTGGCTGTGCGCGGGGCGGGGGCTGCCGGAGTTCTACCAGTTCACGGTGGCCGCGATGCCTCCGGCCGCGATAGGTGTCGCGCTGAACCTCGCGCACGTGGATGCGAAGGCGTCCGCCGTGATCACCGGTGGGCTGTTCGCGCTGCTGCCCGGGCGGGCGCTGGTGGCGGGTGTGCAGGACGGTCTGACCGGGTTCTACATCACCGCCGCCGCGCGTCTGCTGGAGGTCATGTACTTCTTCGTGGGGATCGTCGTCGGAGTGCTGATCATCCTGTACTTCGGCGTGAACCTGGGCGCCGAGCTGAATCCGGACGCGGCGCTCAGCGTCTCCGAGCGGCCCTACTGGCAGATCGGCGCGTCGATGCTGCTGTCGCTGACCTTCGCGGTGCTGCTGCAGCAGGAACGGTCCACCGTGCTGGCGGTGACCCTGAACGGCGGCGTCGCGTGGGTGGTGTACGGCGCCATGCACTACGCGGGCGGTCTGTCCCCGGTCGCCTCCACGGCCGTGGCGGCGGGTCTTGTGGGGCTGTTCGGGCAGTTGCTGTCGCGGTACCGGTTCGCTTCGGCGCTGCCGTACACCACCGCGGCCATCGGGCCCCTGCTGCCGGGATCGGCCACGTACTTCGGGTTGTTGTCCATCGCTCAGAACAAGGTGGACAAGGGGTTGGTGTCCTTGGCGACGGCGGCTTCACTGGCCATGGCCATCGCCATCGGGGTGAATCTGGGGTCGGAGATCTCGCGGCTGTTCCTGCGGATTCCCGGTGGGGCCGGGGAGGGGCGCAAGGCCGCGAAGCGGACTCGGGGGTTCTGAGCGCCTGTTGGGGCGGGGGGTGCTGTCCCCGCGCCCCTCAGGGGGTTCTAGGGGGTGTTTTGAAAGTCCCGCACAGCACCCACGGCGCCCGGCACGCACCCTCGCCGCACCGGCCAAAGACCCAAGTACGTCCAGTACGAGGGCCTTCGTCCGGCACGCCGAGGGCACGCACCGAACACCGCGGGCACCGCACAGGACTTTCAAAACACCCCCTAGTAGCCCTGGTTGTACGGGTACTGGTCGTTCTGCTGACCGCCGTACTGCTGCTGATTGCCGTACTGCTGGGGATACTGCTGGGCGTAGGGCTGCTGCTGGTGGCCGTAGTACTGCTGCTGGGGCGGCTGGTCCGTGGGGTCGATGCGGCGGAGCTGGGTGGTGGCGTCGTCCATCGTCGGGGGCTGGGCGGCCGGGGGCTGGACCGCCGCCGCTCGCTTCTTCTTGGAGCGCTCGCGCAGGTATTCGACGATGATCGGGACGACCGAGACGAAGACGATCAGGATGAGGATCGCCTCGACATTGGTCTTGATGAAGTCGATCTGGCCGAGCCAGTAGCCGGCGAGGGTGAGTCCGGTGCCCCAGGCGATGCCGCCGATGATGTTGTACGTCAGGAAGGTGCGGTACTTCATACGGCCGGCGCCCGCCACGATGGGCGCGAAGGTGCGCACGATCGGCACGAAGCGGGCCAGGACGATCGCCTTCGGGCCGTACTTCTCCATGAACTCGTGTGCCTTCTCCAGGTTCTCCTGTTTGAAGAGCTTGGAGTTGGGGCGGTTGAACAGCTTCGGCCCGAAGAACTTGCCGATCATGTAGCCGACCTGGTCACCGATGACGGCGGCGAGGACGATCAGGGTGCAGACCAGCCACAGGGGCTGGGTGATGTAGGTCCCCTCGGCCACGAAGAGGCCCGCCGTGAACAGCAGCGAGTCACCGGGCAGGAACGCGAAGAGGCCGGACTCGGCGAAGACGATCAGCAGAATGCCGGGCAGGCTGAAGGTCTCGATCAGATAGTCCGGGCTGAGCCACTCAGGGCTGAGCGCAAGCGTGGTCACGGGTCCGTGGCTCCTGCGGGGGTGGGGCGGGCGGGGGCTGGTTGCTAAACGTACCAACGCGGCACTACTACCAACGCACCGCTGGAGCCCCAGGTTCCATGGGCGCGCACAGGATGCCCTTTGCGGCGGCTCGGGCAAAGCTGTGAACCATGGGCATTGAAGAGTACGGCGGCGGACAGGGCCCTCAGCCCGACGTCCTGGTGGTCACCACGAACGACGTACCAGGTCACCGGGTCCAGGAGGTCATCGGTGAGGTCTTCGGGTTGACGGTGCGCTCCCGGCATCTGGGCAGCCAGATCGGAGCGGGGCTGAAGTCGATGGTCGGCGGTGAGCTCAAGGGGCTCACCAAGACGCTCGTGCAGACCCGCAACCAGGCCATGGAGCGGTTGGTGGAGCAGGCACGCGCGCGTGGGGCCAACGGGGTGCTGGCGTTCCGGTTCGATGTGACGGACGCCGCCGATGTGGGCACCGAGGTGTGCGCCTACGGGACGGCCGTGGTCCTGGCCCGGGAGTAGGGCTCCCGGGCCATGTGTCACGCGGTGCGGCGGGCGGCGTTCGCCTTGATCGCGTCCCTCAGGTGTTCGGCCAGGCCCGGGTGCATGGCGTCGTAGAACGCCTTGAAGCGCTCGTCGGAGACGTACATGTCGCCGAAGCAGAGGTGCATCTCGTAAGCGACCTCGAAGTAGTACCTGCTGATGTGCTGCCGGTGTTCCTCGGCGAGGTCCATGGCCGCCTCGCCGGAGGGCTGCTCGCCGGCCGCCACGAGTGCCGCGTACCGCTCGCCCCAGTCGTCGACCTCCGCCTGAATGCGCTTCCAGGCCTCCTTGGTGTACGTCGCGGCGCGGCGCTGGGACTCGACGTACGCCTCGGTGTTGCCCCAGCGCGCCTCCGCCTCCTCGCGGTACTGCTCCGGGTCCTTGTCGCCGAAGACCTCGAAGCGCTCCTCGGGCGTGAGATTGATCCCCATCGTGCGTGCCTCCATGGCCTGCTCCACGGCCTCCGCCATCTTCTGCAGCTTCTCGATCCGGGCGGTCAGCAGTTCGTGCTGGCGGCGCAGATGCGCCCGCGGGTCGGTGTCCGGATCGTCGAGCAGGGCGGCGACCTCGTCGAGCGGGAAGCCGAGCTCCCGGTAGAACAGGATCTGCTGCAGCCGGTCGAGGTCGCCGTCGCTGTAGCGCCGGTGGCCCGCATGGCTGCGCTCGCCGGGGACGAGCAGGCCGATGTCGTCGTAATGGTGCAGCGTGCGCACCGTCACTCCGGCGAAGCCCGCGACCTGTCCCACGGAGTAGCTCACTTCGTCCGCTCCCTTCTCGGTACGCACTCCACGGTGAATCCTCACGCCACGTGAGGTGCAAGCCCATTCGTTATGCCGGGTTTGAGTGGTTTGCCCGCCTATCGTGTGCCCGTGGCTCAGGACTCCGCGCCGCAGGCGCCCGCCGTTCCGGCGACCCCGGCACGCGCCCTGCTGCCGCTGATCCTCCCCGCGCTGGTGGTGGGCGTGGGTGCCGCCCTGCTCCTCCTCGGAGTGAGCGAGGCGGCCGAGTCCTTGCAGGACGTGCTCTGGCAGGACGTGCCCGACGCGCTCGGCGTGGGCCGCTACTCGGTGCTGTGGATGCTGGTCATGCTGACCGCGACCGGGGTGGCCGTCGGCCTCGTGGTGTGGAAGGCGCCCGGGCACGCCGGCCCCGATCCGGCCACCACCGGTCTGGACGCTCCGGTATTGCCGCCCGCAGTGCTGCCCGGACTGCTGCTGGCGACCGCCCTGATGCTCGCGGGCGGGCCGAGCCTCGGCCCGGAGAACCCGATCATCGCCGTCAATGTCGGGCTCGCCCTCTGGTTCGGGCGCCGCTTCCTGCCCCGGGCGCCGGGCGGGCTGTGGGCGGTGCTGGCGGAAGCGGCCACGATCGGCGCGCTGTTCGGTACGCCGGTGGCGGCGGCGCTGGTGATCTCGGAGGCGCTGGCCGGGCGGCAGATCAAGGGCGCGCTGTGGGACAACGTCTTCGCTCCGCTCATCGCGGCCGCCGCCGGGGCGATCACCACCACGCTGGTGGCCCAACCGACCTTCGACCTGGGTCTTCCCGCCTTCGGTCACCCCGGCTGGGGCGACCTGGCGGCGGCGTTGGTGATCGCGTCGGCGGGCGCGGTGCTCGGTATGGCCGCCGTGTACGCCTTCCCGTACGTCCACGCCGCCTTCGCCCGGCTGCGGCACCCGATGCTCATGCTTCCACTGGGCGGGCTCGTCCTGGGGCTGCTGGCGGCCCTGGGCGGGCATCTGACGCTCTTCAAGGGGCTGGAGGAGGTCGGGGAGCTGGCGGCCGATCCCGACGGCTGGTCGGCCGGCGAGTTCGCGGGGATGGCGGTGGTGAAACTGGCCGCCCTGGTCGTCGCCGCCTGCTGCGGCTTCCGCGGCGGGCGGATCTTCCCGTCCGTGTTCGTCGGGGTCGCTCTCGGTCTGAGCGCCCACGCGCTGGTGTCGGACGTCCATCCGGCGGTCGGGGTCTCGGCGGCCGTCCTCGGAGTGCTGCTCGCCGTCACCCGGCAGGGCTGGGTGAGCTTGTTCGTCGCCGCCGTCCTGGTGTCCTCCGCCGACGTCATCGCGCTGCTGTGCGTCGCGTCCCTGCCGGCCTGGCTGCTGGTGACCGGGCGCCCGCAGATGCAGTTGCGCGAGGACGGCACCCCGGTCCGCTGAACCCCCCGATCCACCAGGAGACTTCCATGGCACTGCACAAAGGACCCGACCGGCCCGACGACCGCCCCGTGGCCGTCAACCCCTTCTACGGGCAGGCCGATCCGGTCAGCGGCATGACCGATGCGCCACCCCAGCACCGGCTCCCGGACAGCCCGGTGCCGCCGATGACGGCATACCAGCTCGTCCACGACGAACTGATGCTGGACGGCAATGCCCGGCTGAATCTGGCCACCTTCGTCACCACCTGGATGGAGCCGCAGGCCGGGGTGCTGATGGCGGAGTGCCGGGACAAGAACATGATCGACAAGGACGAGTACCCGCGCACCGCCGAACTGGAGCGGCGCTGTGTGGCGATGCTCGCCGACCTGTGGAACGCGCCCGATCCGGCCGCCGCAGTGGGCTGTTCGACGACCGGTTCCAGCGAGGCGTGCATGCTCGCCGGGATGGCGCTCAAGCGCCGGTGGAGCAAGCGGAACACGGGCGAGCGCCCGAATCTCGTCATGGGTGTCAACGTCCAGGTCTGCTGGGACAAGTTCTGCACCTTCTGGGAGGTGGAGCCCCGCCAGGTCCCCATGGAGGGCGGCCGATACCACCTCGACCCCCAGGCGGCGGCCGAGCTGTGCGACGAGAACACCATCGGGGTCGTGGGCATCCTCGGCTCCACCTTCGACGGGTCCTACGAACCCATCGCCGACCTGTGCGCCGCCCTGGACGCCCTCCAGGAGCGCACCGGACTCGACATCCCGGTGCATGTGGACGGCGCCTCGGGCGCGATGGTCGCGCCCTTCCTCGACGAGGACCTGGTGTGGGACTTCCGCCTCCCGCGCGTGGCCTCGATCAACACCTCCGGGCACAAGTACGGACTGGTCTACCCGGGCGTCGGCTGGGCGCTGTGGCGCGACAAGGCGGCGCTGCCCGAGGAACTCGTCTTCCGCGTGAACTACCTGGGCGGCGACATGCCGACCTTCGCGCTGAACTTCTCCCGCCCCGGCGCCCAGGTCGTCGCGCAGTACTACACCTTCCTGCGGCTGGGCCGCGAGGGCTACCGGGCTGTGCAACGGGCCTCCCGGGACGTCGCGAGCCGTCTCGCCGAGCAGATCCAGTCCCTCGGCGACTTCGAACTGCTCACCCGGGGCGACCAGTTGCCCGTCTTCGCCTTCACGACGGCGCCCGAGGTGAAGGCGTACGACGTCTTCGACGTCTCGCGCAGGCTGCGTGAGCACGGCTGGCTGGTGCCCGCGTACACCTTCCCGCCGAACCGGGAGGACCTGTCCGTGCTGCGGGTGGTGTGCCGCAACGGGTTCTCGACGGACCTCGCCGCGCTGCTCATGGAGGACCTTCAGAGACTGCTGCCGGAGCTGCGGCGACAGCCGCATCCCTTGGGGGGCGACGCGGCCCAGGCGACCGCCTTCCATCACTGACCCCCTGACGCCGGGCCACCCAGAGCGAACTCGTGCCATCGCACCCCGTCGGCCGATATGCGGTACCGGCCGCTGCCGGAGCTGTCGTTCCACAGCCAGCCGAGCGGGGTGCGGGTCGTGGAGCCCGACGGGGCGCGGCCGCCGCCGTCCGAGCGGAAGGTGCGGGCGCCGTCGGTGCTGTGCCAGACGCCGCTCTCGCCGTACACCGTGACGGTGCCGTCGGCGGCCACGACGAGGTCGCCGAGGATCGACAGGGGTTCGACGCCCTTGCGGTAGGCCCAGACGCGGGTCCAGGTGCGGCCGCCGTCAGTGCTGGTGTGGATGGCGTGCAGGCCGTTCTTCACCTCCTCGTCCATGAGCTGGCCCGGCTGGGCGGCGTACAGTCGGTCCGGGCCGGCGACCACGCGGAAGCCCCCGCTGTCCTTCCCGGGCTCGGTCATACGGGTCACCTCCCAGGTACGGCCGCGGTCCTCGCTCCTGGCCAGCGCCGGGCGGCCGGAGTCGTCCTCGCCGGAGACGAAGAGCGCGTCTTCGGCCACGTCGCCGGAGGGCGCGAGGATGCCTTTCAGGGGCGGTTGCCGCTCCAGGACGCGGTGTTCCCCGGTGTCGGGCAGGACGACGAGGAGACGGTTGCGGGCGCAGGAGCTGAGGTCGGACTCCAGCTCCAGGCACTCGTCGGTCATGAGGGCGCCCTCGGGGACGGTCGCCGTACGGCCCGTCGGCGCGGTCGAACCCCGCTTCCAGGTACGGCCGTTGTCCCGCGTGAACCAGGTCGGGGCGGGCCGGCGCCAGTCCTCGCTCTGGTCGATGATGACGGCGCGGCCCGGCCCGAGGACGGTCAGACCGGCGGTGATGCCCAGGTCACCGGTGACGTCCGGCAGCGGTGACGTGGCCAGGCGCCAGCGCCGGGCGTCCTTGTCGAGGACGGCCACATGCTGCTCGCACCGCGTCTCGGTGCACTGCGCGAGCAGGGCGAAGCCGGAGCCGTCGGCGGCGAAGCCCGGGCTGTGGGACCAGCCGGGGAGGCCAACAGCGGACGGTATGCGCGGCGGCTGCACTCCAGCCGCTGTGGTGGGGGACGGCGCTGCAGAGTTTCCCGCGCGCTCGCCCGTCGCCCCCGCGCCGCACGCGGTCGGCAACAGAAGCAGCACCGCCCCGAGCAGCAGCGCCCTCGGCCCGTGAAATCTCATGGAATCCCCCGATCTGCGATGGCCAGCAGCCGATTGCTACTTCTGGTACACCGCAGACCGGCCTCGGGTTCCCCTCCTCGCCGAACTTTCCGGCGCTACTTGCTCAGCCCCCCGAACCGCCGCACCGCCGACGGGAAGAACACCGCCAGCAGCCCCAGCGACCACCCCACCGCGGGCCACACATGCCCCGCCTCCAGGCCCGGCCCGCCGAACAGGTCCCGTACGGCGGTCGCCGTCTGGGACATGGGGTTCCACTCGACCACCGTGCCCAGCCAGCCCGGCATGGACTCGGGGGTGGCGATGGCGTTGGAGAGGAAGCCCACCGGCCAGACCAGGATCTGCACGGCCTGCACCATCTCCGGCTTCCCGGCGACCAGCGCCAGATGGATACCGATCCACAGCATCGCGAACCGGAAGAGCAACAGCAGCCCGACCGCGCCGAGGAAGGCCACCGCACCGCCCTGCGCGCGCCAGCCCAGCGCGTACCCCACCGCGATCATCAGCGCCAGCGCGAGCGCCGACTGGAGCATGTCGGCGGCCGAACGGCCCACCAGCACCGCGCCGTTGGTCATCGGCATCGAGCGGAAGCGGTCGATCACCCCCTTGTTGAGGTCCTGGGTGACGGCGAGCATCGTGCCCTCCAGACCGAAGGCCATGGTGAGCGCGAGCATGCCGGGCACCAGGTAGTCCAGGTACGCGCCGCCGACCTCGCGACCGCCGCCGATCAGATAGCCGAACATCAGCAGCAGCATCACCGGGAAGACCAGGCCGACGGCCAACTGGACCGGCTGCCGCGCCCAGTGGGCGAGTTCGCGGCGGGTCATGCTCCAGGAGTCGGTCAGTGCGTAGGCACTCATGGTCATGCGGGCTCCTTCACTCGGCGTTCGTCTCCGGTCAGGTGCAGGAACACCTCGTCCAGGGTCGGGCGGCGCAGAGCGATGTCCTCCGCCTCGATCCCGGCCTCCTGAAGGGCCCCTACGACCCCGGAGAGCGCCGCCATCCGGTCGGTGACCGGGGCGCTCAGCAGCCGGCGGTCGGTGTCGACCTGGACGCCCGCCGGGTCGAGCGGCAAGAGGGCGACAGCGGCGCCCAGTTGGCCCGCGTCGCGCAGGACGACGTCGATACGGTCGCCGCCGGTGGCGGCCTTGAGTTCGTCGGCCGTACCGTCGGCGATGACCCGCCCCGCGTCGACGACCGAGATCCGGTCGGCGAGCTGGTCGGCCTCCTCCAGGTACTGGGTGGTGAGCAGGACCGTCGTGCCGCCGCCGACCAGGGAGCGGACCGCGGTCCACACCTCCGCGCGCCCGCGCGGGTCGAGGCCGGTCGTGGGTTCGTCCAGGAACAGCACCTCCGGATCGGTGATCAGGGACGCGGCGAGGTCCAGGCGGCGCCGCATACCGCCGCTGTACTGCCGTACCGCCTTGCGGCCGGTGTCGGCGAGACCGAACCGCTCCAGGAGCTCGTCGGCACGCACGCGCGCGTGGCGGGCGCCCAGGTGGTACAGGCGGCCGAACAGCTCCAGGTTCTGCCTGCCGCCGAGCTCCTCGTCGAGGGCGGCGTGCTGGCCGAGCAGGCCGATGCGGAAGCGGACCGCGCGGGCCTCGGTCACCACGTCGTGGCCGGCCACCTCGATCCGGCCGCCGTCGGGCCGCAGCAGGGTGGAGAGGATGCGGACCAAGGTGGTCTTGCCCGCGCCGTTCGGACCCAGCACCCCGTGCACGGTGCCGCGCGCGACCCGCAGGTCGAGCCCGTCCAGTGCCTTCTTCTCGCCGTATGTCTTGTGTGCGCCTTCGACGGCGATCGCCGTATCGGCCACGAGCACTCCCTCACTAATCAAACTTGACTACAAGCCCGAGGTTAATACCCCGGCCTACAGTCGCCAAACTTGATTAGCGGTCATCGTCCGTCAGCGCACATCTCCCGGATGCCGCTCTCCCGTCGCGTACGGGTTCTCCTCGCCCTCGGCGAGGACGCCGACGAACGGCTCGCCCTCCCCCGCGAAGGTGTACGCGCCGCCCTCGATCCGCTCGATCAGCCCCTGGGTCCACGCGGCCTCGGCGTCGGCCGTGTGGACCCAGAGGTTCATGATCTCGCCGATATGGCCCAGCTGGCCGGGGCCGTCCTCGGGCACGTAGTGCTCGGTGACGGCCGACCGCCACTCCTCGCTGCGCCGGATCCGCTCCTTGAGCAGGGCCACCGTCTCCGCGCGCGGGAGGTCGACCATGAAGCCGATGGCCGCCGACTTCACGTCCATCTTCTGGTCGTAGGAGGTCAGCGCCTCGCGGACCAGCCGCAGGTACTCCTCGGTGCCCCGCTCCGTGATCTCGTACTCGGTGCGGGGCGGACCCCCTGCCGTGGACGGCGCGATCTCGTGCGCGACGAGCAGTCCCTGTTTCGCCATCTGCTTCAGGGCGTGGTAGATCGAGCCGGGCTTGGCGTTGGACCACTCGTGCGCGCCCCAGTACTCCAGGTCGTTGCGCACCTGGTAGCCGTGGGCCCGCCCGTGCTGGCGGACCGCGCCGAGCACCAGGAGACGGATCGCTGACATGCGGTCCAGGTTATGACCTCAGCTTTCGGCGAGGGCAACCAGCTCGAAGGCCGTCTTCCCGTCCAGGGACTCCCGGATGATGTCGGCGTGGCCCGCGTGCCGGGCGGTCTCGCGGATGAGGTGCAGCACCAGCCAGCGCAGGGACACCCGGCCCTCCGGCGGGAACCAGGGCATGTCGGGCAGTGCGAAGGTGTCGTCGAGGCTCGGTGCCGAGCGGATGAAGGCCTCGGTCTCGGCGGCGACCTTCTCCCAGTAGTCGAGCTGCGAGGCGACGGTCTCCCCGTCGACCAGCACAAAGCACTCGTGCCAGTTCGACCGGTCCCGCTTGACGGCCGGCGGCTCGCCCTTGGCCAGCGAGATCCAGTACTGCTCGACCTCGGCCACATGCTTGACCAGACCGGCCAGGGACAGCTCGCTTGCGCTGGGCCGCGAGGACGCCTGCTCGTCCGTCAGCGCGAGCACCGCCCGGCGGATGCCGCCGCGCTGCTCGGCCAGGAAGTTGAGCAGCGCGCCGCGCTCGTCGCCGTGCGTCTCTGCGGGAACGTGAGTGACCATGGCCGGCCGCCTTTCGTCGGAGTGGCTCGGAGGATTCCTTGCCTGACACCGACGAAGCTACGGGCCATTGAGGTCAGTTTGCGTCCTCAATGGCCCCTCCTCGCAAAAGATTTAGCGCGAAAGTTTCAGCGCGAGAGTTCTAGAAGGGGAACCCGCTGCGTCCGTGCTGCACCGAGATCCACTTCAGCGTGGTGAACGCGTCCAGCATCGTCTCGCCGTTCAGACGGCCGAGGCCGGAGTGCTTCTCGCCGCCGAAGGGCACGATCGGCTCGTCGTGCACGGTGCCGTCGTTCACATGGAACATGCCCGTGTCGATCCGCTTGGCGAAGGCCACGCCCCGCTCGATGTCACCGGTGTGGACGGCGCCGCTCAGGCCGTACGGGGTGTCGTTGACGATACGTACCGCCTCCTCCTCGCCATCGAACGGGACGAGGAAGACGACCGGGCCGAAGACCTCCTGCTGGAGCAGGGCGGAGTCGGCCGGCAGGCCGGTCAGTACGGACGGCTCGACCAGGTTGTCGGTGGTCGTACCCCGCACCAGCGCGGTCGCGCCCTCGGCGACGGCCTGCTCGACGACGCCCGAAAGGGCGTCCGCCTGCGAGGAGTTGATGACCGGGCCGATGACGGTCTCCGGGTCGCGCGGATCGCCGGCCTTGAGCGTCTTCACCTTGGCGACGAACTTGTCCGTGAACTCGTCGGCGATCGTACGGTCGACCAGGACGCGGTTGGCGGCCATGCAGACCTGGCCCTGGTGGACGTAGCGGCTGAAGACCGCGGCGTCGACGGCGTAGTCGAGGTCGGCGTCGTCGAGGACCACCAGCGCGCTGTTGCCGCCGAGTTCGAGCACCGAGCGCTTGAAGTGCGAGGCGCAGACGGTGGCGACATGGCGGCCGACCTTGTCGGAGCCGGTGAAGGAGATGACCTTGGGAATCGGGTGCTCGATGAAGGCGTCGCCGATCTCCGCTATGTCGGTGACGACGACATTGAGCAGGCCGGCGGGCAGGCCCGCGTCCTCGAAGAGCTTCGCGACCAGGGTGCCGCCGACGATCGGGGTGTTCTGGTGCGGCTTGAGGACCACGCCGTTGCCGAGCGCGAGGGCCGGGGCGACCGACTTCAGCGACAGCAGGAAGGGGAAGTTGAAGGGGCTGATCACACCGACGACCCCGACCGGGACGCGGTAGACGCGGTTCTCCTTGCCGTCCACCGGCGAGGGGATGATCCGGCCCTCGGGGCGCAGCGCCAGATGGACCGCCTCGCGCAGGAACTCCTTGGCGAGGTGGAGTTCGAAGGCCGCCTTCAGCCGCGTACCGCCGAGCTCGGCGATGATCATCTCGCTGATCTCGGCCTCCCGGTCCTCGATCAGACGCAGGGCCTTCTCGAAGACGGAGCGACGCGCGTACGCGTTGGTCGCGGCCCACTCCTTCTGGGCGCGCGCGGCGGCCTGATAAGCCTGATCCACCTCGTCGACCGTGGCTATGGTGATCGAGGCGAGCTTCTCACCGTCGTACGGGTTGAAGTCGATGATGTCCCAGGAGCCAGTGCCCGGGCGCCACTCACCGTCGATGTACTGCTGGGCCAGGTCGGTGAAGTCGGACGACATGTGATCCCTCAATCCCTAGCGGACACCTGATCAGGTTCTGATCATCTCCACGGTCTGATCACACGTCATCGTACTTGTGTTTCAAGACAGTTGAAGGAGTCCTCGGAGAAGATCGCGGCTCTCGTGCGGCCCCGGACTGTCCTGCTGGAGCTCCTTGAGCGCCTTTTCGTACTGGGCGACGTCCTCGTGCTTGTCCAGATACAGCGCACTGGTCAGCTGTTCCAGATAGACGACGTCCGACAGGTCGGACTCCGGGAAGCTGAGGATGGTGAAGGCACCGGACTCGCCGGAGTGGCCGCCGAAGCTGAACGGCATGATCTGCAGCCGGACGTTGGGGCGCTCGGAGATCTCGATCAGATGCTGGAGCTGACCGCGCATCACCTCGCGATCGCCGTACGGACGGCGCAGGGCGGCCTCGTCGAGGACGATGTGGAACTCGGGGGCGCCGTCGTCTAGGAGGTACTTCTGCCGCTCAAGACGCAGCGCCACGCGCCGCTCGACATCGGCCGCGCTCGCGCTCTTCATGCCGCGCCGCACGACCGCGCGGGCGTAGGCCTCGGTCTGCAGCAGGCCGTGCACGAACTGCACCTCGTACGCCCGGATCAGCGCGGCGGCGCCCTCCAGGCCGACGTAGGTGGGGAACCAGCTGGGCAGCACGTCGGAGTAACTGTGCCACCAGCCCGCGACGTTGGCTTCCTTGGCGAGGGAGAGCAGGGAGGTGCGCTCGGCCTCGTCGGTGATGCCGTACAGCGTCAACAGGTCTTCCACGTCCCTGGTCTTGAAGCTCACCCGGCCCAACTCCATCCGGCTGATCTTCGACTCGGACGCACGGATCGAGTACCCCGCGGCCTCACGCGTGATCCCGCGTGCCTCTCGCAGTCGCCTGAGTTGCGAGCCGAGCAGCATCCGCCGCACCACCGATCCGGGCTCTCCCGCGCTCACGTTCGCCAGCCTCCCCAACTCTTCAGGGCCCGAAGTCTGCCACTAAAACACTCCGAGCTGTACTCGCCTGATTACAGAGATGGAAAGAAGCCAAAGATTTCTTTCAGGAAGAAGGAAGGAGAAGGCAAGCGGGGAGCGAGAAGATGGCGGAAAAAATGGCCAACAAGCGGTACGGGAGGGTCCAATTCGGTCACGTGCACGTGCATCTGCCCTTGCATCTGCTGTACGCATCCGAAACCATGGTCCCGCGCAACCGCTGCATCGCAACGACCGCGAATTCCCGGGAGTGCCTCGCATGGGGACGAATGGATCGACCATGCTCGAGCCGTTACGGCAGGGCCTTCCGCCGCTTGATCCCGCGGCCGTGTCCAACGCCGCCTCCTGTGCACTGCCCGCGCGCTACGAAGCGGTGCGCGAGGCCCGGCAGTTCACCCGCAGAACCCTCGACCAGTGGGACACAGGCGAGCGCTTCGACGATGTCTGCCTTGTGGTGTCCGAACTCGTCACCAACGCGCTGCGGCACGCGCTTCCGGGCAACCACGCGCGCGTGCCCGACCAGACACCTCCGGTACGGCTGCATCTGATGCGGTGGACCGAGCGGCTGGTGTGCGCGGTGCGCGACCCCAGTCACGACAGCCCTGTCGCCCGCGACTCGGACGACTTCTCGGCGGAGTCCGGCCGCGGGCTGTTCCTGGTGGACTCCTTCGCCGACAGCTGGGGCTGGCACCCGCTGGCCGGCACGCTCAACGGCAAGGTGGTCTGGGCCCTGTTCCGGCTGCCGCACAAGCCGCAGCCCAGCCCCGCCGAATGATGAGCCACGGCGCTTCGCGGCGCCGTGGCTCTACGCGCGTCACCCGCACGAAAGGCGCGGATCGCCGGAAAAGTTCCCCGAGTTGCCCCGCCGGGCGTCAGCCCGCTATCAAGTGGTCGAACTCGCCGTCCTTGATACCCAGGAGCATCGCCTCGATCTCGGCGCGTGTGTAGACGAGCGCCGGACCGTCCGGAAAACGCGAGTTGCGCACGGCGACATCCCCGCCGGGCAACCGGGCGAACTCAACGCAGGAGCCCTGCGAGTTGCTGTGCCGGCTCTTCTGCCAGGCCACACCGCTGAGCTGGGTGGCGGCCATGCCGTTGTACACGCCGGACGCGTCAACGTCGTACACGTCGTGGTCCACAGGTCGCTCCCCGGTGGTGCACTGGCTGGTGAGGCCATTGATGCAGTGGTCAACTGACCCGGATCATAGCCCTGTTCATGTGCAGATGCATGGGAGGATGCACGGGCAGATGCACGTGCACGGGGGGTGTTCCTGCGGTTACAGCTGCTGTTGCCGTGACGACAGCTGGGACGTGCGCATCAGCGAAGCCGTTCCAGCGCCTCCCCCAGGGCCCGCAGAACATGCACCCGCCATCCCCCGTCCATGATCTTCCGCACCATCGACTGAGCCGGATCGTCCGGATCGAATCCCTCGTGTACTGGAACAGACGCCTGGAACGCGCTTCCTGTTCCCACCGTCTATATGACGGTTCAATCAGCTGAGGTGTCCGGAATGACGTCGTCCCAGCGGACGCTCGGCGTCCGCTGGGACGACGTAGGGGAGGGCCGCCACCTCGACGACACCACGGAAGCCGATGCGTGGACGCGGCATCGGGGTCGTGCGGTGGTCGACACGCACGACCCTCGGGCCGCTCTCGGGTGCGGTGCCCGTGTCGGGTCTTTGGCGGGCTTACGGCCGGGCAGTTCGCCGAGCCCCTTCGGACGCCCGCGCCAGAACCCCTCGTACGGATGGAGGCGGTCCTGTACGTCGGTGAGCGCAGCCGACGGCAGTCGGAAGGTGCGGCCTCGGCCGTCAGCGGCTCGCGTACGGCAGCAGGGCCGTCTCCCGGGCGTTCTTGATGGCCTTGGCCGGCCGGCGCTGCTGCTGTGCGGACACCCCGGGTCATGCGGCGGCTGCGGATCTGCCGCGGTTGCGGGGCCTGGCGGGGGCAGACCTCCAGGACGGTGTCGAGGGCGGGCGGCAGCCGCTTCCAGGCGTTGCGCCCTGTGGTGTACTCGACGTCGGTCAGCAGGCAGGACTCCAGCAACTGTTCGAGGCCGTCCCGGTCCAGCCCGGGCGAGGGTGAAGACGAAGGGCTGGCAACAGTCGCCGTGCTCGGGGTGCCAGTCCAGCGCGGCGGCGGCCCGGCGCACGGGCGGGACCATCTCCCAGGCCCGCGTCGGGGAGCGAGGCGAGCCAGGGCCGCCCGCCCTCCCCACGCACAGGGCACCGCCGGCCGCGTCCCAGTGCAGCAGCGTGTCCGGCTTGTCGGCGAGCCAGAATCGGCCCCGGCTGCGGGCGGCGGCGCAGGTGATGTCCTAGGGGGTGTTTTGAAAGTCCTGTGCGGTGCCCGCGGTGTTCGGTGCGTGCCCTCGGCGTGCCGGACGAAGGCCCTCGTACTGGACGTACTTGGGTCTTTGGCCGGTGCGGCGAGGGTGCGTGCCGGGCGCCGTGGGTGCTGTGCGGGACTTTCAAAACACCCCCTAGGGCCTCGTACAGCCGCTCCGGGTGGAACGGGCGGCGCCGGTGCCACACCAGGTGGACGGGCGCCCGCGCGGCTGCTTCCGGGCGTTCGGGGGTCCCGGGTGTCGCTGCGGGAGCAGGCGCACGCGGGGTATCCGCCGGGGGTCCGCAAGTCGTCCTGGTAGCCGTCTTTGTGACGGTCGTCGTTCTGGTCGTGGTTACGTGCTGGTAGCTTGCTGCGCACTGGGCGTATTTGACCTGCTCACCCTGGGGGCTTGCAGTGACTTCGGCGACGTACGCGCGCGTGGCGCGCAGGCGGATGCGGATCGTGGCCACGGCCGCGGGTCTTGCCGGTGTGCTCGTGCTGAGCGGGTGCAGTGACGACGACTCCTCCGACGACGGCTCGCCGAGCGCGAGCGCCACGCCGTCCGCCACGGCGACCGCCGACACCGGCGGGGGTGATGGCGGTACGGCGTCCCCCGCGGGCGAGTTGGAGGGCAGCTGGCTCGCCACGACCGAGGGCAAGGCCGTGGCGCTGGTCGTCACCGGCAGCAAGGCGGGCCTGTTCGCGACCGGCGGGACCGTGTGCAGCGGTACCGCGGGCGCGACCATCGAGCTCAAGTGCACCGACGGCAGCAAGGACCGGGCGAGCGGGACGGTCGACTCCGTCGACAAGGACACGCTCAAGGTGACCTGGGACAGCGACCTGGGCGCCGAGACGTACCGGAAGGCCGAGGGCGCGACGCTGCCGACCGGGCTGCCGACCGCCGGTCTCGGGTCCTAGGGGGCCCTCAAGGCCCACAGGACCGATGGCCCACAGCCGTATGCGGGATGATCCACGCACGCGTACCGTCACGCACGCGACCCGTCACGCCCGCTCAGAGGACACCACATGCGCGCCATCGCCCTCCCCCTCGCCGCCCTCGCCGCGGCCCTTCTGCTGACCTCGTGCGGCGACAGTGACAGCAGCGGGGAGGAGAAGCAGGGCGAAGGCGCCACGGCCGCCTGCGCGATCGGCGACATGGAGGTGCAGGTCGGTCCGGCCAACGCCGCCCCGGCCGCCGGGGACACCGGCAATGTGCCCGTCACGCTCACCAACAACGGCGCCGAGTGCACCCTGGCCGGACTGCCCTCCGTGACCCTGAAGGCGGGCGACACCTCGGCGCAGGTGGCCCCCGACGCGGCGGCGACGAAGCAGAAGCGGACGCTCGCCGAGGGCGGCGCCGTCGCCTTCACCGTCACCTACGTGCGCGCAGCGGCGGGAGACGGCCTCGCGGTGAAGACGGCCGACTTCGGCCTGCCCGGCGCCGATGCGACGCGGAGCTTCCCCTGGTCGTACGGCGATATCGCGCTCAAGGGCGAGGCGCCGGACGCCTCGGTGAGCGGGTTCCAGCAGGGCGACTGAGCCGGGCTCAGTCCAGCGGGCGGCGGGCCTTCACCTGGGCCCGGTCGGCCGCCTCGGCGCCCTGGGTCCAGCCCGCCGCGTCACTCACGCCACGCAGCCGGGTCGTGGTGGTTTCCGGGAACATACGGTCGAGCCGGGCGGTGACCGCCACCTCCCGGGAGGCCAGGACCGGCAGCAGATCGTCACTCACCTGGGTCTCGGCGGCCCGCGCGAGGCGGGTGCCGATGCGGTGGGCGTAGGCGGCGAGGAAGGACTGCCGGAAGGCCTTGGTCCGCCTGCGTCCGCCGGCCCGCTGAGCCGCCTCCGCCTTGGCCATCGCGGTCTGCGCCTGGACGAGGAGCGAGGTGTGGAGCAGCTCGACCACCTCCAGGTCGGCCTCGAAACCGACGACGGTGGAGAAGCCGACGGCTTCGTTCCACACGGCACGGCAGTGGTTCGCGGCGGCCACCGCGTCCAGCAGCACCGCCTTGGCCTGCTCGTACGGCGGCTCGACACCGATGCGGCAGGCGCCGGGCGCGTCGGGCGCGGGGGCCTGGGCCGACAGCAGGGCCTCGTCCACGCTGTGCCGGGCCATCAGCTCCTGCGCCTTCGCGGTCAGCGCCTCCGCCTCCTCGGGGAAGCCCGTCGCCTCCGCCTTGGCGAGCAGCGCCCGGATCCGGGTCAGCATGCGGGACTCGGGCCTGCGGGAGTGCTGCGGATCGTCGAGGGGTTCGAGGGGCGGCAGACGCAGCAGCAGGCGGTACAGCTCCAGCACGGTGGTCGCGTGCGAGAAACGGTCGCCCGCACGCGTGGGCGTCACGTCCAGCTCGTCGAGCTGTGCCCGCCAACGGGGTCCGCGCGGAACGTCGTCCGGCGCCTGCGCGTGGATCAGGGTCACCAGCAGGCGCAGATGTACGTCGTCCAGGTCGCGCCGCACGATCCGTACGACGTCGGCGGGCTGCCAGCCGCGCCGCCAGGCCGCCGCGACGAACTCCCGGCCTCTGCGCTCCAGTTCCGTGTCCGCGCCGGGGTCGGCGGCGAGCAGGGAGGCGCCGGTGTCGAGGGCGCTGTCGGAGTCGGTGTGGAGGGCGGCCTGAAAGGCGCGGTCCACGGTGCCGCTCGTCCCGTTCGAACTGTTCGTACTGCTCACCCGCCGATCGTCTCACTCCCCGAAACCCGGTCGCCCGCCCGCGTGGGCGCTTCGAGCATGGCGAGCATGGTGGACATGTCTCTGTACGCGGCGTTTCTGGTCGCCGCCTTCGCGCTCTGCATCACCCCCGGCCCCGACATGGTGTTCATCGTGGCGATGGGCGGGCGGGGCGGTCCCTCGGCGGGAGTGATGGCGGCGTTCGGTGTGGCCTGCGCGATGCTCGTGCACACGGTGGCCGCGGCGCTCGGTCTCTCGGCGCTGTTCACGACCCTGCCGACCCTGTACCACGTGCTGCGCTGGGTGGGCGCGGCCTATCTGCTCTACCTCGCGGTGAAGGCGTTCCGGGACCGCTCGGTGCCCGGCGAGGACGGTTCCGCCGACTCCGGTTCGGGCATGCGGCGGGCCTTCTGGCAGGGCGCCGTCACCAACCTGCTGAACCCCAAGGTGATCCTCTTCAACGTGGCGTTCCTGCCCCAGTTCGTGGACCCGTCCCTCGGCCATGTCCCCGGCCAGCTGCTGCTGCTCGGCGGGACGCTGGTGCTGATGGGCTTCCTCTGGGACGGCTTCGTGGGCCTGCTCGCCGGCCGGCTGGCGGACCTGCTGCGCCGCAGCAGGCGGGTGAACCGCTGGCTGAACATCGTCTCCGGCACGGTGTTCACGGGCCTGGCGGTGCGGTTGGCGGTCGCCTCGCCGAAGTAGCCGAGGGCCATTGTCAGACCCTCCTGCCACACTCCGGAGCATGACCGACCGGTGGGCTCTCGCACCGGCCGAGGACGGTGGCGCGGAGCTCGCCCCCCTCGGCCCGGACGGGCTGCCCGCGGGGCCGGTCGTGCGGGAACCGGACCTCGCCGCGGCGGTGCGCGGCAGGCCGGAGGTCGCGCGCTGGGTCTGGCGTTCCACCGCCGAGGTCTACCCCCGCCTGCTCGCCACGGGGGTGCGAGTGGAGCGGTGCTACGACATCGAGGACGCCGAGACCCTCCTGCTCGGCCACGAGGGGCGGTACGGCGAACCTCGTTCCGCGGCAGCCGCCCTGGCCCGGCTGCGCGGCGGCCCCGTACCGCCCGACCCGCCCCAGCGGTCGGCCGAACCGGGCGCGCAGTCCTCGCTGTTCGAGCCCCGGGCCGTCCATGTGCCGCTGGCCGACCTCCTGGAGGTCTACGCCGAGCAGCAGCGGCGGCACGACAAGGCCGCGCACCCGGAGCGGATGCGGCTGCTGACGGCCGCCGAGTCGGCGGGGATGCTGGTCGCCGCCGAGGTGAACCGCGCCGGGCTGCCGTGGAGCGCCGACGTCCACCGCCGGGTGCTGCACGAACTGCTCGGCGAGCGGTACGCGGGCGGTGGCGAGCCCCGGCGCCTGGCCGAACTGGCCGACGAGGTGTCCGCCGCCTTCGGGCGCCGGGTCCGGCCCGATCTGCCCGCCGATGTCGTCAAGGCCTTCGCGCAGGCCGGCATCAAGATCCGCTCGACCCGGCGCTGGGAGATCGAGTCCGTCGACCATCCGGCCGTGGCACCGCTGATCGAGTACAAGAAGCTGTACCGGATCTGGGTCGCCCACGGCTGGTCCTGGCTCCAGGACTGGGTGCGCGAGGGGCGGTTCCGGCCGGAGTTCCTCGCGGGCGGCACGGTCACCGGACGGTGGGTGACCAACGGCGGGGGCGGGCTGCAGATCCCCAAGGTGATCCGGCGGGCGGTCGTCGCCGACCCCGGCTGGCGGCTCGTCGTCGCCGACGCCGACCAGATGGAGCCGCGCGTGCTGGCCGCCATCTCGCGCGACCCCGGTCTGATGGAGGTGGCGGGCCGGGAGAGCGACCTGTACCAGTCGGTCTCCGACCGGGCCTTCTCCGGCGACCGCGCCCAGGCCAAGCTCGCGGTGCTCGGCGCGGTCTACGGCCAGACGTCCGGCGACGGCCTGAAGAACCTCGCCGCGCTGCGCCGCCGCTTCCCGCTCGCGGTGGCCTACGTCGACGACGCCGCGCGGGCCGGTGAGGAGGGGCGTCTTGTGCGCACCTGGCTGGGCCGCACCTGCCCACCCGCGGCGGGACGGGGCGAGGACTCCGCGGAGGAGGCGGGTATCCCGGACTCCTCCGCGCCCGACGGCTCCGAGGAAGGTCAGCAGTGGGTGCCGGGGTACGCCTCCACCGACGCACGCGCGCGTGGCCGCTTCGCCCGTAACTTCGTCGTCCAGGGCAGCGCAGCCGACTGGGCGCTGCTGCTGCTCGCCGCGTTGCGTCAGGCCTGTGCGGACATGGCGGCCGAGCTGGTCTTCTTTCAGCACGACGAGGTCATCGTGCACTGTCCCGAACAGGAGGCGGAGGCCGTCGTGGCGGCGATCCGGGAGGCGGCGGAGCTGGCGGGGCGGCTGACGTTCGGGCAGACGCCGGTGCGGTTTCCGTTCACGACGGCGGTGGTGGAGTGCTATGCGGACGCGAAGTGATCAGGCCCGGGCGGTGAGCAGGGAGCTGAGTTCGGCGCGGACCGTCGTCGCGTCCGTGCCCTCCAGCGCGTCGAGAGCCGCCCGCCAGGCCGCGTACGCCTCCTCGGCCCGCCCCTCCTCGCGCAGCAGGAGTCCGTGCTGGTGGCGGGCGAGTCCGGCGGTGTAGCGGTCGGCCCGGGCGTCGGCCCGGCGCAGCAGTTCGGCACACTCCCGGGCGGCCCGCTCGGTACGGCCCAGCAGCCGCAGGGAGCAGATGAGGCCCAGCCGGGCCTGCGACTCGCCGTGCCAGTCGCCATGGGCGACGAGGACCCGCAGGCTCTCCTCGAAGTGCCGGGCGGCCGCGGCCGGTTCACCGAGGGTGAGATGGGCGTAGCCGATGTTGCACCGCGCGTAGAGCTGAAGGAGGACGTTGCCGATCGTCTCGCCGATCGCCAGCGAGAGGCGGTGCTGCTCGATGGCGGCGCGGGGGTCGGTGTGCTCGTACAGGTTCCCGAGGTGCTGGTGGGTGACGGCCTCGCCGTACGGGTCGTTCAGCCGCCGTGAGTAGGCGAGGCTCTGGCGCAGCGCCCGCTCGGAGTCCTCGTAGCGGCCGAGTCCTTCGAGCAGCAGACCCCGGTTGTTGAGGGAGCGGCGCATCCAGGAGAGGTGGCCGAGGCGCTGCCAGATCGCCAGAGCCTCGTCGTTGAGGGCGAGGGCCTCGTTCTGCCGGCCGCTCATGAAGTGCACACCGGCCAGGTCACCGAGCGCGTACGCCTCGGCGGCCTCGTCCCCGAGGCGCCGCGCCACCCGCAGTGCGGCCCGGCCGAGGACCTCCATCTCGGCGAGTCGGCCGCTGCGCTGGACGTACGGGAAGATCAGCCGCAGCAGCGTGCAGACGCGGGAGGCGATACGGAGGTCGCGCGCGTCGGCGTACCGCTCGGCCAGCGCGACGACGTTCTCCAGCTCCGCCTCGCCCCACGCGAACGCGGCCTCGGGGCTGTCGAAAGGATGCGTGCCGGTGAGGTAGGCCTCGTGCTCGGACGGCTGGCAGGAGGTGGGGCGGCGCCGGTCGTCCTGGTCGAGGCCGGGTTCGACGATCGCGGTGAGGGTGCGCTCGGCGAGAGCGGCGTACCAGCTCACGGCGGCCTCGGCGACGGCGGTGCCGCCCTCCGTGCCGGCGAGTTCCCGGGCGAAGTCGCGGACCAGGTCGTGGGGGACGTAGCGGCCGAGCGCCGTCTCCTCCAGGAGGGCCACGTCGACGAGCCGGTCGAGGCCGTCCTCGGCGCGCCGGGTGCCGATGCCGCTGAGGCGGGCCAGCAGGGGGGCACCGTACTCGGGCAGGTCGAGGGCGCCGATACGGCGCAGCACGAGGGCCGCGTCCCGGTCGGCCTCGCGGTCGGAAGCGGCGAGCGCGTCGTGCGCGACGGCCAGGGAGCGGCGGACGCTGAGGTCGTCGTACTCCAAGTGGTTCAACCGCCCCTCGGTGGCGGTCAGTTGACCGGCCAGCACGTCCGGGGTGAGGGCGCGGCGGGCGGCGAGGCGGGCGGCGACCACGCGCAGGGCGAGCGGGAGGCGGCCGGTGAGTTCGACGAGAGGGTGCCCCGCGTCGATCCCGTCGTCGTCCCGTCCGGACACCGCCCGCAGCAGCGCGGCGCTGTCCTCGGCGGACAGGGGCGTGAGCGGGAACCGCCGGACGCCGTCGAGGGCGGCGAGGGACGAACGGCTGGTGATGATCACGGCGCAGCCCGGGCCTGCGGGCAGCAGGGGCCGTAGCTGTGCGGCGTTCGCCGCGTCGTCCAGGACCAGGAGGGTGCGGGTCGGCGCGAGCATGGAGCGCAGCAACGCGGCGGCCGCGTCCGGGTGTTCGGGGATGGAGCGGGGGTCGGCGCCGACGTCCCGCAGGAGGGCGGCGAGGGCCTGGGCGGAGGTGAGGGGGAGCATGCCCGGGGTGGCGCCGTGCAGGTTGACGTAGAGCTGGCCGTCGGGGAAGCGGTCGGTCAGGGCGTGGGCGATGTGGAGGGCCAGGGCGCTCTTGCCCATGCCGGCCATGCCGGTCAGGACGGTGACGGTGGGTCCGGGGTGGGTGAGGGTGCGGCGGAGGTCGTCGGTGAGGCTGGTGCGGCCAGTGAAGTGGGCCGGAGGCGGGGGAAGTTGGGCGGGGCGCGGCAGCGCGGGTCGGGCGGCGGCCGGAGCCCCGGCGGGGGTGACCTCGGTGGCGGCTCCGGCGTGCTGACCGTTGTCCCCCTCCTCCACGGGTCCCCGCAGCACCTCCATATGCGCCCCCCGCACAGCGATCCCCGGCTCCACGCCGAGCTCCTCCACGAGCCGCTCCCGCAGGTCGCGATGGACGGCGAGAGCCTCCGCCTGACGTCCGCTGCGGTGCAGGGCGAGCATCAACTGTCGGTGGTAGGCCTCGCGCAGGGGATGTTCGGCGGCGAGGGCGGCCAACTCCGGCAGCAAAGCGTCCAGTCGGCCGTCGGCGAGGGCCAACTCGGCGTCGTAGCACCACTCCAGGAGGAGCAGCCGGGCTTCCCTCAGGCGCTGGACGAACGCGTAGCCGCCCAGTTCGGCGGGCAGTCCGCTCAGCGGGGTGCCGCGCCACAGGGCGAGCGCGGCCGCGCACTCGGACACGGCGCCGCGCCAGTCCCGGGCGGTGTGGGCGGCGCGGGCGGCGGCGAGGTGCGCCTCGAAGACATGGACGTCCAGTTCGCCGTCGTCGACGCGCAGCAGATACCCGGGGGACACGGCGCGCAGTCGCGAGGGGTCGTCGAGGAGGCGGCGCAGCCGGGTGACGTGGTTGTGCAGGGAGGCGTGCGCCGAGGCGGGCGGCGCGCCGCCCCACAGGGCGTCCTTGAGCGCCTCGACGGAGACGGTACGGCCGGCTTCGAGCAGGAGGGCGGCCAGGAGGGCCCGCACCTTGGGGCTGCCGAGGGGGCGGACCACGGGGCCGTCGCCGCCATGGTCGTAGAGAACCGGCGGCCCCAGCAGCCCGAACCGCAGCTCGCACCGCTTCACGCCGCTCACTGCCCTTCCGTGCACCTGCGGGTGCCGACCCCGGCGTCGACCAGCCGCCGTGGCGGATTTCCGCCGGTCGACGGCGGTATTCCGCCACCCTGTCCCCGACGGGCCACCCGCCGGGATCCGCTACCGTTCCGGCCGTCCGGCACGATCGCTCCCGACGACTTCACGCCAGTCGGACGACGGCAGCACGGAGAACCGTTGGCCACATGTTAGCGATCCGTTGGTGGGGCCTGGTGTGATCACTGCATCGGATCTGGCCCGACGGTGCGCGCGTAAGACGCGTTGCTCGGGGGAGTGTTACCGCCGCGGCCGGTCCGGGCACGCACGCGGGTCCCGGTCGGCGGAGGTGACCGACCGGGACCCGCGTCCACCTCCCGTGACAACGTGCGCACGATCGGCCGGCCCCGCGGAATACGCGCGGTGGCGTCCCGCCGAGTGGTGCAGCCATCCGGACCACGCCGGCCCGGACGGCCTGGGATCGGCCGGCCCGGCCGAAGCTCCGCGCCGCTGTACAACTCCCCCGAGCGCTTTGTTTGTTGTTCGGCAGGTGGTTATCAGTCGCTTCCAAGCGGACATAACTGCAGCGAAGTTGGTTGCCAACTCGGGCGGCATGGAGCGGGGAGATTCCGCAGGTCAGGGCATATGTTCCCGCCACCGGTAATCCTCGTGAAGGCGTCAGAGCAGATGCGGCGGTCCCGCTGTTCGCATCTCGTGCTGCACGGTCCAGAGGCGTCCGCGCTCCCCTTGCGCTCCTCGCTCTCTGGCCAGGCAATACCAGAGGCGGCGGTCCAGGTCCCCCGGGCTAAAGATCAGCAGTCACTCACCGTCGTAGAGGCGGGGCAGGTCGATCAGTTGGATCGTGCGGTCGTCCTTCGCAAGGTGGTGCAGTTCGTCGGTGAAGCCGGTGCCGCTGTAGCAGTGCAGACGGGTGGCCCCGGAGGCCGAGCCGCGTGCGGTCAGGAGGGTGCGGATGTGCCGGAGTCGTTCCAGGTGGCCGATCCCCATCACGTCGCTCCACTTCGCTTCGCCGATGGCGAGCAGCGCCTCGCGGCCGTTGCCGGTCTCGCCGTGGACGGCCACATCGACTTCGTGACTGGTCTTGGCGGCGGGATCGTTGACCGTGCCGCTCGCGACCCGCGTGACCTGTCCGCCATGGGTATCGGGCGCCGCGTGCCAGCGGGCCCATTCCCGGCTGACCTGCTCGAAGTGCGGCCCGACGACCTTGCTACGGAAGGTGGACTGGGCGCGGCGCCATACTGCGGGTGCCCGCCCGGGGCGCTCAAGGTCGCCCCAGGCCGGACGCATGACCGCGTGGTAGAAGGTGACCAGCGGCTCCGCGATGCGGTAGGCGGAGCGGTTACGGCGGAAGGCGTCCGCTTCGTGAGTGATCATGCCGACGTCCTGGAGAACGCTCAGCGGGTGGGCCAGGTCGGTGGATTTACGGCCGAGGTAGTCGGCAATCCCACCACGGGCGGCGTTGCCCGCGGCAATGGCGGCCAGTACGGAGTGGTACAGCGCGGTGTCGTGGAGTTCGGGCTCTTCGGCGAGCAGGTAGCGGGCTTCGCGGAAGAGGGGGCGGGCCGGGTTGAGGACGGCGCGGGTGACCCAGTCGTCGAAGTCGTCCGGGCCGGCGGGAGTGTCGCCCTGGGTGAACTCGCGGCGGTAGGCGGGGGTGCCGCCGACGACGGCGTGGGTGAGCAGCGCGGTGCGCGGGTCGGTGATCTGCCAGAACTCGGCGGCGAGGCGGAAGTCCAGGGTGGGGACGACGAGTTCGAGGCCGGCGCGGCCGCGCAGCGGAGCGTTTCCGGACAGCAGCTTGCCCATGAAGGACAGTGCGGAGCCGCACAGCAGCAGGCGTACGGGGGTGTTGGTGTGCTGCGCGGCGGGATCGAGAGCGCGCTGAATGATCGAGGGCAGAGAAGGGGACGCCTTGGCGAGGAAGGGGAACTCGTCGATGACCGCCACGGTCGGCCTGCCCGCATCGGCGATGCGCATGAGCTCGGTGACGGCCTCGTCCCAGTGCGTGAAGCGGAACGGGGTGGGCTGGCCCCGGTACCGGGCGAGGGCCTCGCCGAACTGGCGCAGGGCGTCGGCCTCGGTGGTCTCGGTGGCCGTGTACAGGAAGCCGCCACTGGCACGGGTGACCGCGTCGAGCAGAAAGGTCTTGCCCTGGCGGCGGCGCCCGGAGACCACGCCGAGCGTGGCCCGCGGACCGGGGAGGGCGGCGAACCGGGTCAGCTCAGCCCATTCGAAGTCACGGTCGAACATCTCGGCAGGCTTGTCCACAGAACACACCCCAGCATTGTATAGGTGGGGTTATTATATCTGGGCTTATTGTGCACTGCCGACTGCCGGCCGCAGACCTGAATGCAAGCAGGGCGGCAGACACAGCTCCACCGCGCGCCGCAGCCGGGAGGAATCCACGCCGCACCCCTCCCGACCTCGGGCAAGCTCCCCATCCCCCTGGCCGACGGCCGCACCTTCACCCTCGACCTCGACGAACTCCCCCTGCCGGACCCGGAGGCCGACACTCGCTGAGAAGACGCGCCCCGATACAACGAAGAGGTCCGGCAGTCGGTCGGCGAAGGTGCGTTCATCGAAACCGCCGCCGAAGGGTCCCACGTGCCGGTGTCCGGAAAGCAAGCCCCCGGGAGAAGGACGGCGCAGGAAGCCGGCGCCGAGGATCGTTCTCCTCGCTCTCGGGCACTGTGGCCGGGTCAGGTACGGGTGAGGTCGGACAGGAGTACGGACAGGAGGCGTTCTTCCATGACCGCGCTGCCCGACTCCTCCATCGCGAGGGCCAGTTGTGGGTCCCAGGGGCTGGCCGCGGGCGGTCCCGCGAGCGGTGTGGACTCGCCCTCGCCGAGGGCCGTCGTGTAGTCGGCGGCGGTCATCCGCCAGGGGCGGGCACCGTGGCGGGCGACGGCGTCCGTGGTGATGCGCAGTCCGGCCCAGTCGAAGTCGGCGCGCCAGTGCAGCCGGGCTCCCGCGCGTACGGCGGCGCCGAGCAGTCTGTGGCAGGCGGCGGACGGGACGCCCTCGGTGCACACGAGGGCGGCGCCGGTGTCCTGGAGTTCGCCGGCGGCGGCGCGCAGTACGGCCGGGTTCTCGCAGACGTAGATGGTGCGGGCGGCGGGGACGACGGGGCCGGTGGCGAGCTGGTGGAGGGTGAGCCGGAAGGGGATGCCGAAGTCGGCGGCGTCGCGCAGCCAGTCGCAGACCACCGTGTCGCCCTCGGCGCCGATGTTCAGGACGAGGACCTGGCTGGCGAGGTCGTCGGCGATGACCCCGGCGCTGTCCCACAAGGCGCGCCGCCCGACCCGATCGCGCGGTACGACCGCACTGTCGCCGGTACGCCGGGCGAGGCCACGCAGGACGAGCTGTTCGAGCGGGGTGCCGGGCACGAGGGCTTTGGTGTCGCCGGTGGCCCACTCGGCGAGGACCGGAAGCGGCAGGGCGCCGACCGCATGTCCGGGGATCCGTCCCCCGTCACCGGTCAGCCTCTCCAGGACGCGTACCGCCGCGTCAAGGAGAGCCGCGTCCCCCCGGCGTACGAGACGGGTGAGCGTACCGTCGGCGGCGATCCGCTCCAGCCAGGCCGCGAACCATCCCTGCCCGGCGAGCCGACTGGCGTGGGCGGACTTCAGGGCCTGCTCCCGGCGGGCCTGCTCGTCGGCCCGTTCGGCCGGCCGGTCGCGCAGCGGGCCGTGGAGCCGGCCGAGGGTCTGGAGGAGACCGGTGCCGTAACGGTCGTACAGGTATCCGTCCAGGTCACGCAGAGGCACGGCGAGACGCTTGACGGTCTCGGGCCGGTAGCGGCCGGTGATGCCGATGACGGTGCGGCGTTCGGCCTCGCTGGGCGCCGTGAGCCCGATGTCGCCGTCGAGCGCGCCGCCGGTGCGCTCCAGCCTGCGGCGGGCGGCGGCGAGCAGCCGGGTCCATCCCTCGCCCCGCAGTTCGTCGTACGCCGACGGCTCACGCTCAGTCGCCAACCGCGGCCTCCTCGGGCGTCGGGACGCGCCGGGTGCCCGGCGAGCCGAGGGCCGCGGTCAGATCACCGGTGTCGTCGGCGAGGAGCCGGTCACCGTCCCAGACCAGCAGCAGCGCGGAGACGGTGTGGTCGACGGCGGTGTGCGCGAGATCGTAGTGGGCGGCGGCGGACACAGAGGCGTGGGCGGCCCACAGGTCGTAGCCGGTCATGAACAGGTCGAGGTCGAACTGGGACGCCAGCGACATGAGTTCACCGCGCCCGGTGTCGTCCACGCCCGCGAAGGCCTCGTCGAGGGCGAGCAGGCGCGGGGCGTGCGGGTCGGCGGAGTTGAGCATGGCGTGCGCGGCGGCGAACAGTGGCAGGTGCAGCGACACGGACTGCTCACCGCCGGACAGTCGACTGTGGCGGGCACGGGTGAGCCGCTCCTCGCTCTTGTCGGGGCGTACGAGCTGGAACGCGAAGTGCCGCCAGCGCCGGTAGTCGAGTACCTCGGCGAGCAGTTCACGGTAGGGCTGGTCGCGGTGGCGGGCGCGGGCGGTCTTGATCTGCGCGGCGAAGTGCGTGCGCACCCGGGCGAGACCCTCGGGGCCGAGGCGGGCGGCGTCGGCGTCGAGGAGGGCGCAGACGGCACGCTGTTCGTCGTCGAGATGGTCGGCGAGCAGCCAGCTCACCCCGACCGTCGTCCCCGAGGACATCGTCCGCTTGCGCATGTCGGTGTTCATCCGCCGGATCAGGTCACGGGCGTCGACCGTACGGTCGTGGATCTGCTGGGCGAGCCGGGTGAGCAGGGCGTCCTCCAGAATGCGCTGCTCGGACTCGGAGAGCAGTTCGGCCTGGTCACGTCGGTGGGAGGAGATCTTCTGCGCGAAGGCCGCCACGGGCAGCGGCCCCTCCTCGTCGGCCACCCGGACGAGGATGACCCCGTCCGAGCCGTCCCATTCGGGCCGGTAGTCCTGTCCGGCGGCGGCGAGCTGCGCCTGAAGGTCGTCCAGCGCCTTGGTGAGCCGGGTGACGGACTGCTTGAGGCTGGTCTCGGTGGGCGTGAGGTCACGGGTCGCGGTCAGGATCGCCTCGTGTACGGCCACCACGGCCGGCGGGAGGGCTTCCCCCGCCCAGTCGGCCTCCTGGGCGGGCCAGGCCAGGCCGGGCGGGCAGCGCAGGATGTCGAGGAGTTCCCGGGCGGCGTACGGGCGCAGGGAGCGGGCGGTGTCCTTCTCCTCCGCCGCGGCGACCGCCCCGGCCTCGGCGGCGGCGGTACGGCGGGCCTCCGCCGCGGCGGTGCCCGCGATGGCGGTGTGCTGGGCGGTGCGGGCCTCCTCGGCCTCCCGGACCAGGGCGTCGGTCCCGTCCTCGGTCTCCCGCACCTGGCGCATCACCTCCTGCGCCTCGGCCCCGACGGCCTCCTGGAGGGCCTCAAGGCCCGCGGCCTCCTCGGCGTGCCGGCGGCGCGCGGCGCGCTCGGTGTCCGCCGCCGCCTCCTCGTCCTCGGCGGCGGCGGTGAGCCGGTCGGCGGCGGCCTCGGCCGCCTCGCTCTGGCGGGCGTGTTCACGGCGGCGGGCGGCGAGTTCGCGGACCGCCGTCTCGAAGGCGCGGGTGGCGGTCTCGACGGCGTCGACGCGTTCGGTCTCGATGGCGTGCTCGGCCGCGGTACGGCGCAGGGCGCGCTCGGCGACCGAGCAGGCGGCCACCGACTCGTCGTACGAGCCCTGGGCGGCGTCGGCGGCGTCACGGGTGGCGCGCAGCCGCGCCGCGGCCCGGTCGAGCTCGCGCAGCGCCTGCGTGATGCCGGTGATGCGGGGCAGGGCGGCGCGGGCGGCGGCGTACGCCTCCAGGGCGGAGTCCGTACGCGCCTGTGCGCGCGCCAACTCCTCAAGCTGGGCGGAGAGTTCGGCCAGCAGCGTCTCGCAGGCCGCGATCCGGGCGGCACGTCGGCGGGCGCGGGCGGTGGCGCCGACGTACTCGGCGTGCTCCTTGGTGTGGGCGCCGACCAGGACACCGGCCGCGTACCGGCCGTCGGGGCCGATCTGCGGGGTTCCGGCGTCGGGGTCACCGGTGACGGCGACGGAGCGCAGTACGGAGGCGATCCGGGCGGCCGGGATCGCTGCGCCCTCCAGGTTCTCGGGGTCGTCGGGCCGCAGGAGGTCGGCCAGGCTCGGGCCGCCCACCGGGGTACCGGCACGGAGGTAACCCTCGCTGTGCCCGGCCGTAACGGGAGTGTCCTCGGCGGTGACGAGTGCGTCGAGGAGGCCCGATGCCTCCAGGGCCGCCTCCAGGTCCGCCCGTTGACGGTCCGTCAGTTCGTCGTGGAAGTCGACGAGCCGCCACAGCGGAACGCCGTCACCGGGCGCCCGGTCGGCGGTGCGTCCCCGGGCCGGGGGCGGGGCGTCGTCGCGTTCGGCGGCGATCCGGTCGCGTTCGGCTTCCGTCTCGGTGCGGCGGCGCTCGACGTCGGCGCGCCGGGCGCGCAGGGAGGCGAGGGTGTCCCGCAGTTCCTGCACGGCGGGAGCGGCGGCCTCGGTGAAGGCGTCGGCGAGCGTGAACGCCTCGGCCTCACCGGTGAGTTCGAGGGCTTCTGCGAGTCGGCCGGCCCCCTCCCCGGTCAGGAGCTCGCCGTGGGCCCGCGTCCACTGGCCGAGTGCCGTACGGGCCTGCTCGCGGGCGGATTCGAGGGCCGACTCGGCATCCGTTTCGGCGATCTCGGCCGCGGTGACGGCCTCCTGCGCGCGGTCGAGGGAGATCCGGGCGAGGTCGCGGGTCTGCTCGGCGCCGCGTGCCGCCTGCTGGGCGGCGCGTACGGCCCGGACGCCCTCGTGGCGGGCGGCGGCGAGCGCGGCGGAGCGTTCGGCGAGCCGGGCGGGCTCGGCGTCGGCCGGGGTCCAGGGAAGACCGGCGGTGTGGGCGTGGTCGGCGACGGCGGCGGCGTCCCGGGAGACGGCGGCGTCGAGTTCGGCGGCGAGCCGGGCGACGTGTTCGGCCTCGGCGCGGGCGCGGCCGGTGGCGGCCGTACGGCGCTCCCGGTCGGCGGTGGCCTGCCGGGCGGTCTGCTCGCAGGTGCGCACCAGGCGTTCCAGGTCGGCCAGTTGCTCGACGGCCTGGTAGGCGGCGGAGGAGCGCAGCTGGTCGAGACGGGCGCGCTGGGCGGCGAGCGAGGCGTCTGCCGACTCGGCACGCGTCTCGGCGGCGGCCTGCTCCTCGCGGGCCGCCGCCAGGTCCGCGGTGGCGGTGCGCAGCGCGGCGGCGCGCTCGGCGGTCTCGGTACGGCGGGCGGTGAGCCGGTCCGCGGCGCTGCGGGCGTGGACCCGCAGATAGGTGGAGTAGCTGGCGAGGAAGGCACGGGTGGCCTCGTCGGCGGCGGTCAGCCCCTCCAGTGTGCGCTGCACGGACTCCATGTCGTCGAAGGAGCGGGCCGCCTCGGCGATCAGGTCGTCGTCGAGGGGGCGCAGCCCGGCGGTGAGGGTGTCGGAGAGCTTGGCCGGGTCGAGGTTCTTGGCCAGCTGCGGGCGGCGCAACGTGAGGATCAGGGTGAGCAGTTGCTCGTACCGCTCCCGGCCGAGACCGAACAGGCGCTGGTCGACGGCGGCACGGTAGTCGGCCGTGGAGGCGATCAGCTCGCGTCCCAGCTCGGCGGCGAGCTGCTTCCTCGTCATCGGCCGGTCGTCGTCAGTGAGGAGGGAGAAGTCCTCGCCGACGCGGCCTTCGGCGACGAAGTGCCAGCGGGCGGGCGTGTCGCGGTGCCGCTGGGCGTGCAGCCCGATGCCGCAGGTGACGGCCTCGCCCGTCTCCCGGTGGGTGAACTCGATCCAGACATAGCCGAGCGCGCTGTCCTGCCCGCGGAAGAGCAGGTTGGACTTCATCGTGCGGTCCTCGGCGGCGAACGGGTTGAGCCGCTTGGGGTCGATACGGCCGTCGAGGACGAAGGGGAAGAGGACTTCGAGGGCCTTCGTCTTGCCCGAGCCGTTGGGCCCGCGCAGCACCAGCCAGCCGCCCGCGAAGGAGAACTCCTCGTCCCGGTAGTCCCACAGGTTGATGATCCCGGCGCGGGTGGGGACGAACCGGGCTGAGGGGGTGGGAGCGTGGGTGCTCACGGAGTCGGGTCCTTGGCGGTGTCGTCGGCGGTTTCGTTGACGGTGTCGGCGGCGAACAGGGCGGTCTGGGAGGGCGGTTGTGCTGCCGTACGGGTCTTCACGCGGGCCGTGACACCCCGGTAGCGGGCGAGCAGTGGAAGGGCGAGTGCCCCGCCGTCGACCCGGGCGATCAGCGACATGGCGGCCAGCAGGTCGAGGGCCTGGGCGAGCAGCCGGTCCGGGTCGCCCCGCAGATCGGCGGCGAATCCCGCGCCGTACTCGGCGGTGATCTCCCTGAGCCTGCCCCGGAGCCAGGAGTCCGTGACGAAGGGGTACCGGGTCTCCCCCGGTACCTCCCCCTCGTCACCGGACGCCTCGTACGCCGGCTCATCGTCCGGCTCGGCGAGTTCGGCGACCAGCCCGCGCGAGGGCAGGGCCGCGTCGATACGCCGGGCACGGGCCGCCAGACGTTCGGCTGCGGTGGGCGCGGGCAGCAGTTCAAGGGCGTGCCGTCCGGAGCGCTGCACGGCGGCGCTGATCCGGGCGGCGAGCAGCAGCGCGGCCTGCGCGACGGTGCCGCCGCCGGGGAAGCGGATGTCGGACAGCCGCCCGGAGGTGTCGATGAGCGCCACGCCCTCGCCCCGCCGCTCCACCGTCAGCCCGGTCAGCCGCTCCAGGTCCTCGGCGAGGGCGGGGGACCGCAACTGGCCCAGCAGTTCGGTGCCGGCGTCGGCGTAGTAGGCGACCGGGTTCTCCAGCACCAGCCGACGGGCGCGGCGGGCCTGGTCGCGGCGCTGGGCGGCCCGCCCCGCGGACATGCCCAGCGCACTGCCGGAGTCGAGGAGCGCGGTGACCGAGGTCAGGTGCTGCAGGACGCGGGTCGGATGGTGGACGGCGAGGAGGATCTCCCGGTCGATGTCGTACAGGGCCTCGGCCCGCTCGGGGTCGCCGGCCCAGGCGGTGGCGGAGCCGTCGGCGAGGGTGAGCGCGCCGCGTTCGGTGAGCCAGGTGACGGCGTCGACGAAGGCGTCCCGGTCGGGTTTGCGTCCGGTGTCGAGCCCGAGTCCGTCGATGCGTACGGCGTCGGCGGCGACCGCGTCGGCCAGCTCGCCGAGCGCCACCTGGGCGCCGTGCCGGCCGAGAGCGGCGAGGGTGAGGACCAGGTAGGCGTAGCGGCGGCGGTCGAAGGGGCGTCCCGCGCGGGTGAGAGCCGGGCGGGTGGCGTCCAGGCCGTCCTGGGCGCGCTGGAGCCGGGCGGTGTCGGCGGTGGTCACGAGCCGGTGGCCGAGCACCTCCATCAGGTCGGTGCGCAGCTGATCGGCCCAGCGGCGCACGGTCGCCAGCGCCGCCTTGTCCGGGTACCCGGGCGTGATCAGCGGGTGCCGCAGGACGAGCCGTACCGCCTTCTGGTAGTCGGCGAGTTCGAGCGGGGAGACGCCTTCGGCGACGCGGCTCATCCGACGACCCCGCTCATACGGTGACCTCCAGGCGCAGCCCGTCGAGATGGAGACGCCCGCGCACGGTGTCGACGGTCGTGGAGCCCTCGGCGGGGGTGAGGGTGAGCCGCACCCCGTGGGCGGATCCGGAGGCCGCGGTGACCCGGCGGCTGGCGGGGACGCGGGCGGCGAGGGCCACGTCCAGCAGACCGAGCAGGGCCCGTGTCTCGGGCTCGTCGAGCGTCCGGCCGTACACCCCGTCCGACGCGAGGGAGTTCGCGGCACCCCGCCGCTCGGCCTGCTCCTTGAGCTGCTCGGCGCGCAGCAACGCCCGCCGGTCGTCGTCGCGTTCGATGCGGCCGGGGCCGTGCAGGGCGGGGGTGCGGCCCGACTGGACCAGGGTGCGGGCCAGCTCGACCGGTTCGGCCTCCCACCAGGACGTACGGGACGGGATCTGCTCGGGGTCGGCGTACGGAACGGCGATGTGGCGGGGCGCGCCGAGCCCGAAGACCGCCTGGAACAGGGCGTGCGCGTCCTCGTCGCTCTCACAGGAGGTGAACCACTGGGCGAGGTGGCGCAGTTGGCTCTCCCGGCTCACCCCGCCCCGGCGTGCCTCGGTGACCCGGCGCAGCAGGGCCAGGACGGAGCGGATCGCGGTGACGGTGGCGTCCTGCAGCCGCTCGGTCTCGCTGTGCTCGCGCTCCGCGAACCAGTGGACGATGCCGTCCCAGCGGTGCCGCCAGTCCGCGAGGCGCTCGGCGGGGCTGCGGAAGAGCCGCTCGTCCGCCTCGGCCGCGTACTCGATCATGCGGTCCACACCGGTGGCCGCCGCCTTCTCGACGGCCTCGGCCAACAGCGGAGCGTAACGCCCCAACTCGGCGGTGAACTCCCGCATGTGGGCGAGGAGCGTGTCCTTGTGGGCGAGGAACACCTCGGGCCGGGTGTCGTTGGTGCGCGCCAGGTCGCCGAGCATGAGGTAGAAACGGGCGGCCCGCTGCGCCATCTCGTTCAGAACGGAGTCGAGACGCCCCAGCTTGCGGTACACCTCCTCGCCGTCGCCAGCCGTGTTGGCCTCGGCCAACGCGCGCAGGTCGCCGAGGATGTCGGGGAAGACGAGACGGGAGAGCTGAGCGTCCTCCAGGCTCGCCCCGAGCACGTCCTCCACCGCCCGGTACGCCCGGTATCCGGCCTGCGTGAACTGGTACACGTAGTGCCGGTTGCGGTACTCGGCCAGGTTCGCGGCGCGCGTCCCGTCGTACGACCGGTCCAGGACCTGCCACTCGGCGAGCGCGTCGAGCAACGGCTGAACACCCGCCGTCCCGCCGACGGCGCCGGCTGCCGGATGGTGGGCGGCGAGCCGCTCCAGCAGCCCCACCGCGTCCGAAGTGTGCAGCAGCACCTGGTAGTTGGCACGCCCACGGTCGAACGCCCGCAGCAGCCACAGGTATTCGTGGCGCTTCTCGGCGGCGGCGAAGTGGAACAGCCGCAGCCGGTCGTCGAGGGAGAACGCGTCGATACCGAACGCGCCCTCGTCGACGGGGTCCGGGGCGTGGGACTCCGGACCATCGAACTCGTCACTCACGAATCTGCGGGTTTCCCTTCTCCCTTGTTTCGGCTGGTGTGTCCGGCCGGACACACACCAGATGCGCACCAGTCTGCCGCACCCCGACCGGCGCGGGTAAGCCGCTCCCCGGCCGGTGCCACCTGTGCTACGGTGCGCCCCCACCCCCTACCGGGCGGTGACCGCCGTCGGGAGCCACCCGGCGGTCGGCTCAGCGGCGCATCGCCCTATACGCCCCCAGCCACGGTCGGCGTCCAGCGGGCTCGCTTCCCGGCGGCCCTCGTCGGCGGCGGCGCGCAGACAGCCCGACGCGGTGAGGAACGGCGACCTCGTCGGCGTTGGCGACCGTCGCCGACAGCCCGACGATCCGCGTCCCCGTGCCGTCCTCCCGCACGCGGGCCAACAGCGCCTCCAGTACCGCACCACGGGCCGGATCGCCGAGGAGATGGATCTCGTCCACGACCAGGCAGCCCACCTCGGCGAGCGCGTCACGCAGCGATCCGGCACGGCAGATCGCCTCGAACTTCTCCGTCGTCGCCACCCACACGTCGGCCGCCCGGATCAACTCCGTGTCCACGGCGGCCTCACCGGTCAGGCGCACCACCCTCAGGCCGCGCCGCCGCCACAGTTGAAGCTCGCGGTCGAGTCGTCGGTGAGCGAGCGCTGCGGCACCAGCCAGGCCGCCTTGCGGCCCCGGGCGTGCGCGTCCAGGGCCGCGACCATCCCGATCGGCGACTTGCCCGCACCCGTCGGCGCCACCACCATCAGATGCCCGGCCCCCTCCCGTACGGCCGGAACGGCCGCCGCCTGTGCCGGATTGAACGCCGGATGCGGCAGCAGCGCAGCCCACTCGGCCGGCACAAGCTCCTCAACCGGCACATACGCCTGGCCGCCGCCCTCCGGCAACTCCTCCAGCGCGTCTCACTGCGCGGTGAACGCGTCCCGGGCCGCCGCCGCCCAGGGACCCGCGGCCGGGACCGCGTCACCCGGACCGACCGCGACCAGATCGGTGCGACCGCCCGACTCGTTGACGGTGCCGACCTGTTCGGCCTCCTCCCAGTACCGGCTGACGCGGTACGGGACGTCGTGCTCCCGGAGCCAGGTCCGCAGCGTGTCGTACTCCGGCCCCTCGGGCAGGCTCACCCTCACATCGTCGGCCTCCGCGAGCACCTCCTCGGCGGGGCGCCAGGCCGGATCGGTCACCTTGCACCACAACAGGGCCCGCTTCTCGGCCTGTTCGGGCACGGCCAGGTCCTCCGGCCACGCCGGACGGCGCCCTTCGCGCACCGCTGCCGGGAACTGCCCGGGGACGCGGATCGCGGTCACCGTGGCCCCGGCACCGCTCGGGCAGGACCCCATCGGCACAGGAGCGGGCATCGAGGGTACGGCCGTGAGCTGGTCGTACGTCTTCGCCCCCACGTCCGCGAGGGTGAACGCGGTGGGGCAGGCGGGGCAGACCAGCGCGGTGTACCGGTACACCCGCCCCTGCGACTCGTACGGCCTGCGCAGGCTGTGCAACTCCCCCTCGCAGACAGGACAACGGTGCCCCACCCGCTCCTCATAGCTCCATGCCGGCTCCGAGAAGCGCGCCGGGAACGGCCCGCCCAGAGCCACCCCCCACCGCCGCCATGCCACCTCGGCCACGGATCCCTCCGCACCCGTCCCGGACTGTGCCGGGACGCCCCCCTCCATCACTGGGTCCGCGCTGCGCATGCCGCGACTGTTGCATGTCGAGATCTGCGTCCGCAGGCCGTTCATGCGGCTTCCACCACTAAGCTTGATCTTTAACCTCGCTGCTGTTTCAAGCGGACATGCTCGGTGAGGGTTTCGACTCGTTTCACGGTCTTCCCGGGTTCGTGGCGCGGGGCTGGCCTGCGGTTCTTCGAGCCGGGTGGGCGTCCGGGCCCGGGCCGGGCGGGTTGGGGCACACCGGCGGGGCGGGCGGTAAACATTTCTCGGAAGGGGGCGACTCGCCTCTTTGCGTGAGAACAGGTTCTGAGAATCCATCCAAGATCAACGAGGTCCTGGCGGCCCATTCTTGATCTTGCTCCGGCAAAGGGTTCATTCGTGAGATTGGCGCCGCGTTTCAGGGCCGCGCATGACAGGCAAGCGTCCGCACCCGTAACCGGCCGACCGCACGTCAGGAACGGCCAAACCTCAAAAGCCTGCAATGGTCACCGTTACCAGCACCACCTGCGGCAATCATGCATCCCTCCGCCAGGTGACACACGTCACTCGATCGGGTGGCGCGGCTCGTGTCCGCCGTCGGCAGCGGTGACCATGGCGGGAGAGCCGTGTGTACCAGGGCGGGAGGAGAGCGCGATGCCGACGACCTCCCGCCCCCGCACCCGGTCTGGGCTGGCGCGTGTCGCGTTCGTCGTCCTCGCCCTGGCCGCCCTCGCGCTGCTGCACGCCCTGCTCACCCCGGTCGGCACCCACCTGGCCGTGGAAGATCCGGGATGCCCGCACGGCCGTCGCGGCGCCACGGCCGACCGCTGCCCGCCGGCCGTCGCGATGGCCCCGTCGGGCGGGCAGCACCCCGAACACGACCCGGCCGCCCGGGTCTGCGAGAGCGCCCCAGCCCCGCGGGCGACGCACTCCGCGACGCCGCAACCGGCGGCCTCCCCCGGCGCGCCGGCGCTGCCGCCGCTCGACGCGGCCGGCCCCACACGCTCTCCGGAGCTCGGCTCGGTCCCGGACGGGGGCCTTCCGGCCGTTTCGCGGCAGATCCTGCGCTGCTGACCGGGCCGGGCCGCCCCACGCGCACCGCCAGGGGCCGGCCCCGCAGCCCGGTCACCCTCCCCACCACATTCAGCAGGAGAACCATGCCCAGCGACCCCTACGCCGTCATCGCCGCCCTGGTGCGCGCGACCGCCCTGCGCACCGCCTCCGAGGCCCGCGAACCCCGGCCCACCGAAAAGCCCGTCACACCGGCCCCCGAGCAGCAGGCCGCGCGGGAGGAGACCCGCTGCGAATACTGCGCCCCCGCGGCCTGAGCAGCAGGTGGCATCGGTTGGTGGCCGGTGCGGGCCTGGGCGGGCCGCCGGCGGGCGGCTCGCCCACCGTCTTCGCCTGGCGCAGGCGGGGGATTGGCTGGTCGCGGGAGGCTGGCCGGTTTCGGTCGGCTCCCGCCGCCCGCCGTCTGCTCGTAACGCGCTGTTTACATCCGGGCTGGAACTGTTGCCGACAGTGGATCGTCGGACTGGTCGACGGCTGTGCGAGGATCTTCGACCGAGCCGCTGAGTGATGGGTCGCGCCGGAAGGGAGGGCAGGGAGTGTCAGGGAGCAGGTATGCGGTGCGCGCTGTCGCGGCGCTGCTGAGCGCTGTCCTGGCGGTGCTGTTCTTCTCCCATGCCGCTGCCGCGGCGCCTTCAGATCAACGTGCGGCTCAGGGCCGCGGAGCTGCGGCCGTTTTCGAAGTGCAGCTGTGCGAGGGCTCCTTCCGGCCGGAGGAGGCTGCCGGGCACTGGGCGCGAGTCCGGGAGAACAGCCCCCCGGCCGATCCTTCCGAGTCGGCTGGTCCCACGGCGGGGTGTGCGTCGGCCGCGCCGTGCGACTGCCGGCCCTGCCGGCGGGTGCCGTATGAGCCGGTCGGACAGCCGCCGCCCGTTTCACCTGCCCTGTTGCAGGTCTTCCGCTGCTGACAGTCAGGCCCCGTTCCACGCCCCGCTCGTGCGGGAGTCGTGTCCGCTCCTGGCGTGCCGCTGATTGTCAAGCGGCTGTGAGGCGTGCCCGCGTGCCCGCAGGTGAATCGTCACCCGCGACGGCCGGGCGTGTCCGCCACTGACCGTGCGGTCGGGCCGTCCGAGGTGTGAGGAACGGGACCCGCCTCACCATCCCAACCCTTTTTCTGCGAGCCCTGCAAGGCGGTGCGGCGTCCCCTTCGCCCACCCGCGCCGGGCGGCTTCAGGCTGCCCGCCGTTTGGCTCCAGGGCCGCATCATCCCCATCCATCACATCGACGCGCCCCGCCGGGGGCGCAGGAGGTACCTGACATGCGATCCCTGATCGACCACGCCCGTTCCTTCCACCACCGGGCCGCCGGGGAACTCGGCCCGCTGGCCGCCGGCCAGCAGCCGCAGGCCCTGTTCATCACCTGCTCCGACTCACGCGTCGTCCCCTCCCTGATCACCGGCGCCCGGCCGGGCGAGCTGTTCGAGATGCGCACCGCGGGCAACATCGTTCCCCCCTACCGTCTGGAGCGCCCGTCCGGTGAGGCGGCCACCATCGAGTACGCCGTGGAGGTCCTCCAGGTCGCCGACATCGTGGTGTGCGGCCACTCCCACTGCGGGGCGGTCGGCGCTGTGGTACGCGGCGACGACCTCACGGCCGTCCCCGCCGTGAAGGGCTGGCTGGCCCACGCGGCCTCCCCGTCCCTGCAGGACAGCAGCACCGGTGAGGAGCCTGCCGCAGAACTCGCCGGCCCGGTGCAGCGCCACGTCCTGGAGCAGCTGGAGCGGCTGCGCGGCTATCCGGGCATCGCCCGCCGGCTGGCCGAGGGGCGGCTGCGGCTGCACGGCTGGTTCTACGAAATCCACACCGGGCTGGTGTGCGAGCACCGGCCGCAGGACAACGCCTTCCTGCCGTTGTGACCCCCCGCACGACCCGAACCCTGGCCCCCCACCTCGCCAAGGACCCCCATGAATCCCGACATTCTGCGGCGTGACGTCGCCGCGTCCCTCGTCGTCTTCCTCGTCGCCGTCCCGCTGTGTGTGGGCGTCGCCGTCGCCTCCGGCGCGCCGGCCGAACTCGGCCTGGTCACCGGCATCGTCGGCGGCCTGCTCACTGGCCTGCTGCCGGGCAGCAGCCTCCAGGTCAGCGGCCCCGCCGCCGGATTGACCGTCCTCGTCTACGAAGCCGTCCAGACCTACGGACTGCCCGCCCTGGGTGTGATCGTCCTGGCCGCGGGCCTGCTCCAGCTGGTGCTGGGCGCCCTGAAGTGCGGGCGCTGGTTCCGCGGCATCTCCATCGCCGTGGTGGAGGGCATGCTCGCCGGCATCGGCCTGGTCATCATCGCCGGTCAGCTGTACGCCATGGCCGGCGTGGCAGCCCCCGCATCGGGCATCGGCAAAATCGCCGGCCTGCCCGGCCTGGCCGGTGACCTCTTCACCTCCGCCACGATGTGGCCCTCCTTCGCCATCGGGGCGGGCACCATCGCGGTGATGCTGCTGTGGCAGCGCCTGCCCGCCAAGGTGCGGGTGGTGCCTGGCGCGCTGGTGGCCGTGGCCCTGGCCACCGGCGCGACCTGGCTGCTGAACCTGTCGGTGAAGACGGTCGAGGTCCGCGGTCTGATCGACTCGATCCAGCCGCCCGGAACCGACGTGCTCGGCGGGCTCGGCCCCGGCGTGCTCGGCACCGTGCTCGCCTTCACCCTCATCGCCTCCGCCGAGTCGCTGTTCAGCGCGGCAGCCGTCGACCGCATGCACGAGGGCCCGCGCACCGACTACGACAAGGAACTGATGGCCCAGGGCGCGGGCAACATCGTCTGCGGCGCCCTCGGCGCCCTGCCGATGACCGCGGTCATCGTCCGCAGCGCCACCAACGTCCAGGCCGGCGCCAAGACCAAGGCCTCCCGGGTCCTGCACGGGCTGTGGCTGCTGCTGTTCGCCGCCCTGCTGCCGGCCGTCCTCGCACTCATCCCCATCGCCGCGCTCGCCGGCGTCCTGGTCCACGCCGGTGTCAAACTCCTGCCCGTCAAGCAGTTCCCCGCGCTGTGGCGCGGCCACCGCGGGGAGGCCCTGATCCTCGCGGCGACCGCCGTGGCCATCGTCACGGTCAGCATGTTCGAGGGCGTCCTCATCGGCCTCTTCCTGGCCGTGGTCAAGACTGCCTGGCAGACCTCGCACATCAAGCTGGAGGTGATAGACAAGGGCGCCGGCCCCGTCCAGGCGTACCTGTCGGGCCACGCGACCTTCCTGCGCCTGCCGAAAATACTGGACGAGCTGGAAGCACTGCCCAAGGACCGGCCCGTCGAGCTGGACCTGTCCGGGCTGCACCACCTCGACCACGCCTGCCGCACCGCCCTGATCACCTGGGCCGAACGGCACAACGCCGAGGGCACCGAGCCGGTACGGATGTCCCCGGCCCTGCCCTGACACGCCGGGCCCCGGGCCTCCTGCACCACCGGTGGCGCCGCCGCACCCCACCTCGGGTGCGGCGGTGCCACCGCAGGACCGCGACGGTCACATTGAGAGACAATCGACTCCAGCCCCGCCACCGGCCCGGGGATCTCACGGAGCCGGGGAAGCGGGCTCGCTCGATGTGTCCCCGCCGAGAAGGGAGGCGCCCATGGCCGTCATCGTCGTGGGTGTCGACGGCTCGCCGGCCTCGCTCAAGGCCCTGCGCTGGGCCGTCGACGAGGCCCGCCTGCGCGCCGCGACACGGCGGGTCGTCCACGCCTGGACCTCCCCCTATCACGGCAGCGAGATCGCCCGCCTCGCCACCGAAGCAGCGATCCGCGAACCGCTCCAACGGGCGGCCGAGCAGACCCTCCAAGCCGCCCTCGGGCACACCGCGGGCATCGAGGCCGCCGACGTCGAACGCCGCGTCGTCGAGGGCCCGCCCGCCCCCGCACTGATCGAGGCCGCCCAAGACGCCGACCTCCTCGTCGTCGGCTCCCGCGGCCGAGGCGGCTTCGCCAGCCTGCTTCTGGGCTCGGTCAGCCATCAGTGCGCCCAGCACGCCCCCTGCCCCATCGTCATCGTCCACCCCTGACCGCGCCCGCCCCGGCACCCGGTGAGCCGCCCCGAACAGGCTGGCCCCGGAGCTCCCGCCGATGTCGGTGTACGAGTTGATGTGCTGACCCTGTACGCGCACAGGGGCCTGTGCGGCCGGGCGGGCATGCGGGACGGTTCGCGGCCACTGCCCGCAAGGGGCGTCAGAAGCCCGGCGGCTCCTCGACGTGCTCGGCGGGCTCGATCTGGATCGTGGGGTGGGTGACGCCGTATCCCTCGGCGAGGATCTGCCGGGTGCGGTCCAGCACGGCGTGCCAGTCGGCGCCGTCCCTGATCACCACGTGCGCGGTGGCCGCCTCCATGCCGCTGGTGAGCGTCCAGATGTGCAGATCGTGCACCTCGCGCACCCCGGGGACCGCGGCCAGCTCCCGGGCGGCTGCCTCCACATCGATGCCGGGAGGCGCCACCTCCATGAGGATGCGCAGGGCCTGGCGCATGAGCTGCCAGGTCCGCGGCAGGATGAACAGCCCGATGGCCGCCGCGACGATGGCGTCGATGTACCGGAAACCGGTGACCGTGATCACGATCGCGCCGATGATGACCCCGACCGAGCCGAGCATGTCGGCGAGCACCTCCAGGTAGGCGCCCTTGAGGTTGAGGCTCTCCTTGGCGCCGGCGGTGAGCAGCCGGAAGGAGACGACGTTGACGAGGAGGCCGACCACGGCGACCACCAGCATCGGCACCCCGAGGACCTCCGGCGGGTCCCGGAAGCGTTGCACCGCCTCGTAGAGCACGTAGAAGGCGACACCGAACAGCAGCAGACCGTTGATGACCGCGGCCAGCACCTCCAGCCGGTAGGTGCCGTAGGTGCGCTGACCCGCCGCCGGACGCTTGGCCAGCTTGATGGCGGCCAGGGCGAGCCCCAGCCCCAGCACGTCGGTGCCCATGTGCGCCGCGTCGCTGATCAGCGCGAGGGAGCCGGTGACGACGCCCCCGACGACCTCCACCAGCGCATACGTCGCGGTCAGCGCGAACGCGATGGCCAGCGGCTTCTGGTGGCGTCCGCCCGCGCTGCCGATCCGCGGCCCGTGCGCATGCCCGTCACCGCCGGGTATGCCAGGTGCGGAGGAGTCCCCTGCGTGATCGTGCGCCATGATCGTCGAGCCCTTCCCCGCTGCCAGCCGAGTCGATCCAGTACCGAAACCCGCTGGGCGACGGCCCGCTCGACGCAATGCAACCACAAGATCCGCCGGCCCGTCCAAACCGGACCGCACCGCAAAGACAGTAACCTCCGCTCCTCCCAGCCTGAACCAGCCAGGCCCCCCGCGCCACCGTCTCCGGAAGCGTCGGCGAACGGTCGTTTGTGACAGTTACACGGCGTCCAGCTTTGGCCTCTGCTCGCCCCGAAGGGAAGCCGTGACCGAAGGCGACGGTCGCGCTGGCCGACGATCCCGGCGGGGATCGCCGCGTGCTCCACAACCTTCGCATTCTTGGCGGATGACACCCGGCAGCCTCGTCGGGCGAAGAGACCAGCAGGCCATTTCCAGCCCAGTCCGCAGAAGGTCAACGGCACCCGCGAAAGCGTAACGGCACAGCGAACGCCTCCTGTTGGATGCCGAACCCGTGCAGATGGGGAAACCGAGATCAACGGCGGGTGCGCCAAGACCACTTCGCCCAAGATACGCGCAACCGGGGAACTGACGGCGCAGCCACCCCTTGACGTGCTCGGACGGCCAACACAAGGTCCGTTGGCCTCCATCAGCGCGCGCAGAGCGGGTCGTTGGGCGGGTTCGGCTCGCCTCGGGCGGCGCCGCTGCTCACCCCCTGGATCACGCCACTTCGGCCTGTTTGACATTGCGTCAGCAACGCGTGGTGCGAGAGGATGTTCGACGGGCTGTAGTCGTACATGACGCATGAGTACCCTGCAGTGATCGCGCAGCGCCGGTATGTAACACGCTCACGGGGGTGGGTTGATGAAGTTCGACATGGGGTCGACGACCCTGTCCGATCTCGGGAAGAGCACCGTCGGGTCCAGCGAGGACCTGGGCACGCTGATCAAGTGGCTGATCCAGGCGGCGGAGCCGTTGGAGGGGAAGTTCAACACCGGAGGCGGAGAAGCTGTTCGCTTCCACCGCACCGGCACGTGATGGCGCGGACCGCTTCGCGGACAAGGTCGCCACGGTGGCAGACGCCCTGTCGACGTACGCGGCCGAAGTCGCTCCGATCATCAAGCGGTTGGAGCACCTGCAGAGCAAGGCCACCGCGTTCGTGGCGGGACTCAAGACGCCCAGCGGGGAGTTCGACGAGAACTGGACCGATGACGCGGACAAGGTCCAAGAGCATCAGGCGCTGATGCACGACGTGAACGCCGCGCAGGCGGCGTTCACGTCGGCCGAGATCGCCTGCAACAACAAGATCACGGCACTGGTGGGCGGCACCCAGTACGTCATGAACACCGGCGCCAAGCAGTTCAGACCGCTCGACGCGGAGCTCTACGGCTACAGCGCCGAGGTACTGGACCAGGCCAAGGAACTCCCGTGGGGTACGCCGGTTAACCAGTCACACGACTGGTGGGACCCGGACGACCTCGGCTACTACGCCAAGAGCTTCTTCTGGGACGGGTTCATCGTCGACAACGTCTGGGGCACCATCGACGGCCTCGCGACCCTGGTCGGCGTCCATGGCTCGGACGAAGCAGGACAGGCATGGGAAGGCGTGGTGCGGGCGATCGTCGGGGCCGAGACCTACCTCATGGAGTCCGGCGGCAAGGAGCCGACCGGTGTCTTCGCGACCGACTTCGCCCAGGAAAGCAAGGCGTACGCCAAGGAGTTCGGCAAGTCCTTCGTCGCCTGGGACATGTGGAAGGAAAACCCGGCCCGCGCCGCCGCCACCGTCGTCTTCAACGGCCTCACCCTGGGCGCCGGCCCGCTCAAGATCGCATCCGCCGGCAAGGCGGGCACCGCCGCCAAGGTCGCCACCACGGTTGCGAAGGTCGGCGACGTGATCGACCCGGTCGGCGCCGCGGTCAAGGTGACGGGCCACGCTATACCCACTATCGCCCAGGTCACGGAGAACCTGCGCGGCGTGAACAACACCCCCGACCTGCGCGCTCCGCACAGCGTCCTGGAACTCTCCGATGGTTCCAGACTCGTCATCGAGGACGGCAGGTTCATCCCCCACGACAAACACGGCAACGTCGTCAGCGACGTGCCGAAGCAGGAACGATCCGCCGCCGCGGAGGCAACATCGGACCCGACGCCAGTGCGGGAGCGGGAACTTGCTGGGGTCAGCGCGACATCACGTGCCCCGGAGGCCGCTGCTGGTGCCGGTGACCGCCTCGCGCCCCAGGCCAGCCATGAGGCTTCCTCGGGGCACGGCAGTAGCGACACGACTCGCAGTACAGGGCCAGCGGCTGGCAGAACTGGAGCTACACACGCAGGTGGTGCTGGCACACCCGCACCCGGCCACGACACGGCGAGCAACGGTCGTGGTCGTACTGGCTCGGGCGACACCTCCTCAGTCGGCCGCGATGGGCAGAGACCAGAGCGCGCCGCTGGGGCAGGAGGATCTGAAACCGGCAGTCCCCACTCTTCGTCCCACGATCACGAAGCTGGTGCGGATACTCAGGAACCGCACCAGGGGCACGATGCCCCAGACGCTGCCGACGGCGAGGGCACGACGCCCTCCGCAACACACCCGCATAGCAGCTCCGCTGGCGACGGCGGCCCCACGCAGGGCGAACTTCTCCCCGGCACAGCGCGTCGTACCCTGCGCGAGATGCGGGCCATGAACCACAGCAGGGACCGGTACAAGGGTGCCGAGGACTATGTTCCGGCGGCGCACCTGAGCGGCATTACCGTGTTCCGTCCCACGACCACCCCTACTACCCTGTGCAAGGGACAGGGGGGCGCAACGTGGACGTCCCGGTTGATATGCCGGACGGCCGTACGCTGGCCGTGGAGGTAAAGCACTACCTTGAATGGCGGACGATCAAACTCAGCGATGGCAGCACGCGCCCCGTGAAGGGCGAAGTTCCCTTGAATGACGGCATCATCGAGCAAATCAACAAGGACCTTACGCTGCGACGCCAGGATCCCACGTACGATCCGCGATGGGTCTTCCTGCACGCGCCTCCCTCGCAGGCCCTGAGGAACTATCTCATCCAGGCCCGTATCATATTCATCGAATATGGACCGGCTCCCAAATAACTAGAAATACCACGGAAGGTGCAAGACGTGGCGGCGGTAAGTACATCGGACCTGCAAGAATGGATCGAAGGGGAACGTCGGAACATCATCGGCATGGCAGACATGCTCGGGGTGCCATCTGACGTCTACACTCGTGACCCGATGAGTCTTATTCCGGCCCTCCAGGATTACGTTTCACGTGCCCCGCTGGATGAATTCGAGCAGTCCGACTGGATTACGCTGCACGCCGACCTGATGTCCTATGTTGCCGATTACCTCATTCAGAAGCACGGTGCTAGATGGAGTGTTGCGGACGATCCTGCAGCGCCGCGCGGATACCGCTTTGTCATCGACCGGGCGTGACGGACAGACCCGTCGGGTCGACCCCTTCGAGGTGGTGAGCAAGGAATTCGGCAGTCTCCCGATCGAGATCACCCGGATGCTGGCCAGCGCGGAACTCACCTTGCACCTCGCATCCCGGGCCGGCGAGGGCGAATGACGCAGCCCCTAGCCCCATCCTCCGCACGTCACTGGTCTGAGTGACGTCTGTCGGGCTGGCGCTGGTCAGGACAGGTTGATTTCCA
>NZ_JAVRBF010000308.1:0-495 GCF_032436805.1 Streptomyces sp. P17
CCTTGCCGGCACTTTCGGCCACAGCGCCCATGGCGATCTTCGCGGCCATTGAGTTCTTGGACAGATTGCTGATCTCGATCGCGGCACGCTGTTCGGCTTCGGCCAATTCGACGATTTCGCGGGTGGCGGTCTGCGCGGCCTGGCTGAGGTCAATGATCTCGGCGCTGGTGGCATCTGATGCCTGTCCCAAGGCGCCGACAGATTTCTGGGTATCCGCGAGGGCCGCTTTGGTCTGCGCCAGCGCCTGTTGGGCGCCCTTGGCATCACCCTCCAGCAACAATCTGACGCGTGCGTCTGACATCTCAACCCTCATTCAATGCGGCCAGTGCGCCGCGTTCGATCAATCGGAGCTGTGACCACAGGGCGGGCGGGCATGGCGTGTCCGACATTTGCAGCCCGGCCTTTGCGCCGGCGTAATCAAGCCCGATGGCCCGCGCGCCTGTCGGACCGGCCACCATCCGCCATTGTGTCGCAACAGTCAGGAAGGCGTTGAGC
>NZ_JAVRBF010000309.1:0-489 GCF_032436805.1 Streptomyces sp. P17
GCCAGGCGCCGCCGGTGACACCTGCGAGGGCGCTCATGACCGCTTCCTCGGGGTGCGGGCCGGGCCGTGGTTGTGCTGGGGCCGCATGCGGGTGCCTGCCTGGTGCAGGAGCCGGTAGACAGTGGCGACTGAGTAGCTGCACTCTTTGGCGAGTTCCGGCACCGTGGATCCGGCTTCGTAGCGCGTCCGCAGGGACATCGCGAGCTTCTGCCGCTCGGCCGCCCGCGCTGCGGAGCGCATCCGCAGCGTCTGCTGTGTGGTGCGCACGGTGCCGCCGGCCTCGATCAGCAGTCGTCGGGCAGCACGCCTCGTCTCTCCCGCAACCGCGGAGAGCTCGGTGAGGGTCGCGCCGTGCTGCTCGTACAGGGTGCGCAGGTGGGCGGCGAGGCGTTTGCGTGCCTGCGGGTCCTGACGCATCCGACGGGTCTGCCATGACGTGCGCATCACGGTCCCGGCGTCGTGGAGCCGGTTGAGGACCGTGCCGTACGA
>NZ_JAVRBF010000310.1:0-489 GCF_032436805.1 Streptomyces sp. P17
GAACGATTGAAGTAGTTGCTCAATCTGTGCGGCAACGAATGGCCCAGTAGCAGCATAATAACCGAGCAGAGCGAACAATGAGTGAGCACCCTTGAACTGCCTCAGTTCGTCAGCAAAACGCTGCTTCGTTTCTTCCGTGGTTCCGGGTTCCCAGATCACGTCCTCAGTCGTATTGACATCAGCTTCGACAGCCTTGAGCATGTCTTTGAGTGTATTGATATTCTTTTCAGAATACACTTCATGCACTTGTATCGGCAATTCATTGAATGCCTTAATGCAGTTTTCACATTGTTCTCTCCGTTATCTTGCGGTCAAGAGCCGCGAAAAAGAGGACTAGCTTCCTTCTGCGGTTACTGGAACGTGTAGCCCATCGCCGTAGTCAAGGTTGTCCTCGTTGAAAATATGCATCAAGCCAGTGTCATCCTGCTCAACAACATATCGAATGTTTCCGTCTCGCTTCAGGACCACAGACACAGCCCTGCCCCCGGA
>NZ_JAVRBF010000311.1:0-488 GCF_032436805.1 Streptomyces sp. P17
TTCTGCCGATGCAGAAATTGAACCTTCAGGAACAAGCTGAAGCGGCTCGTGCACAGACACTCGACGCACGAACTGATGGACAGCCCGTTAAGGGTTCTATAGGAAAGCAGAAAGAACTGCACGCACAGCAGATCATCAGCTTCCAGCGTGATGCTGAAGTGAAGGCCGCAAAGCTTTTCACAGATGCATGGATCACACAGAAGACCATTGATGAAGGTCTGCTTGCACCCCCCGGCTTCCAGAATGCGTCTGTTGATCAAATCTTGACTAACCTCAAGATTAAGAATGGCTTCTAGTAAGTCGGTAATTACCGTGGTAATAGGGAGGGGGAGTTTGGATACTCCCCTTTTATTTTATGGGTCTGTTCTCGTCTAAAAAGATCACTTACGTAGATAGCTCTGCCTACAACATTGCAGGCGATTATCACGAACGTACTAACTATATGAAGACCATTGTTACCGCTGCCACGACTGGCTATGGTGCATCCC
>NZ_JAVRBF010000312.1:0-487 GCF_032436805.1 Streptomyces sp. P17
GGCGGATTTATTCCATGCGGTTTCTGATTTTTGCGCCGCTTTTTGCGCTTCGGCGGCTACTTTTCCTGATTCCTCCACCGCTTTTTTGGTGATGGCCTCTTGCGAGGTGCCTACGGCTTGCGCTGCTTTTTCTTGCGCCAGCTTGGTTTTTTCGGCAGCATCGATGGCCGCCGTTGCAGCAGCTTCGTAGGCTGTGCGGGCTTCGCGCTCCAGCCGCTCAAGGCGCTGCGATTGGGTTTCGGCGGCATGTTCGGCGGCGCTTGCCGCCTTGGATTCAAAGGCCAGCGCTTTTTGCTCGGCGCTGGCAAAATGGCGGTCTGCCGATGCCGACATTTCGGCCGCGGCCATCTCAAAGCGCTCGCTCACCTCACCAAACGAGATTAAGGCCAGCCCCTCAAGCAGCTTGGCAATGGCTTTTTGGCCGATGCCGGCAAACACATCCATAGCCACGCCGATGCCGTAAATACCGTCATGCAAATGGCCGATA
>NZ_JAVRBF010000313.1:0-486 GCF_032436805.1 Streptomyces sp. P17
ACAGATGTACGTGTTACGCAGACGGAATACACATGACAAGTGATAACAGGATATTCCTGTCGCGCCATGAGACTTTTTCACAGATTTTGCTAACAAATACTTTCCCGCCAGGAAATGCAACAAGTTCACCTCAGCCAGCTACGATTTTCATCGTAGACCTGACTGAGGTTCCATTGAACTTCACGGCTTAGCAACGGCAGCGGCCAATAGCAGCGGTAGCGCGGAACTCTCTGCTACCGTCTGCGCCGACTTCCGGCTTGTTGAACTCACGGAGCGTACCGCAGGCGCTGAGCGAAAGGGCAATGACGATGGCGGTAATGATCTTCTTCATGATGTAGTCCTGTTGGTTGGTGAGCTCATATTGCAGTAAAGATAAAAATCTATCAACACCATATATAGAACGCTGTGCAAACAAAAAGGGAGCCAATCGGCTCCCGTATTTTACCCAATCGTACTGAATCGCCTTCTGTACGGCATCTGATAGCC
>NZ_JAVRBF010000172.1:0-1523 GCF_032436805.1 Streptomyces sp. P17
CGGAAGATTTCAAGTCCAGTGAGACGGTCGTGACGCTATGAGGTTTGTGGTGCGGGTTCCCTGCGTTTGGCCGGGTCGTTGATCCATGCCTGCCGGGGTATCCGGGGTGGTCGGGGGCGGCGGCCGAAGCGTTCGGGGTGGCGGGCGTATGCATCGGCGAGGGTGACGGCTCGCTGGTCGCGGACCTCCTCGGCGGTGCCGAAGTGGACGGATGCGGGCGTGTGCCAGCCGATGCCCGAATGCCGGTGCTCGTGGTTGTAGTACGCGATGAACGCGTCGAACCACTCGCGGGCGTGGGCCAGCGAATCGAACCGCTCGGGGTAGTCGGACATGTACTTCGTGGTCTTGAAGTGGGCCTCGCTGTAGGGGTTGTCGTTGGAGGTCTTCGGCCGCGAGTGCGACCGTGTGACGCCGAGGTCGATCAGCAGCTGGGAAACTCTCCTGGAGGTCATCGAGGTGCCGCGGTCGGCGTGCACGGTCTCGGGCACGATGCCGTTGCGGCGGATGGTCTCCCGGATCAACTCCTCGGCGCGTGCGGCTGATTCGGCGGCCTCGACGGTGTGGCCGACGATGTAGCGGCTGAAGATGTCGATGATGACGTAGGCGTGGTACCAGACGCCCTTGACCGGTCCTGCGGCCTTGGTGATGTCCCAGGTGAACACCTGCGAGGGCCCGGTGGCGACCAGCTCGGGCACCGTCTTGGCGGGGTGGGCGGCCTGGCGGCGTCGCTCGCCCGCCTGCCCCTTCTCGCGCAGGATCCGGTACATCGTGGAGACGGAGCAGTGATAGCGCCCGGCATCCAGCTCGCGGGCCCAGATCTGCGCGGGAGGGAGTTCGGCGTACTCGTCGCTGTTCATCAGCTCCAGTACCGCCGCCCGTTCCTCGGGTGTCAGGGCCGAGGGCTGGACCTGCGGTTTCCTGGGCTTTCGCTCCGGTGGGGGCCGCAGCCGGCGGTAGTGGGTGGCCCGGGAGCGGCCGGTCAGCCGGCAGGCCGCCGTGATACCGAGCTCGCCCTCGACGCCGGTGAACGCGTCATCGACCACCGGGTCGGCGGCAGCCTTCAGTCCGCGCCCTCGGAGATCATTTCCAAGAGCGCGGAAGCTTTTCCCATGACTTCCAGCGCGGCCTTGTTCCGGGCCAGTTCCTTCTCCAGCCGCTCCACCTGGCGGCGCAGCTTCTCGTTCTCCGCCTCGGCGGCGGACTTCTTCGGCCTCGCCGGGCTGGTGCGCTTGTCGACCAGCTTCTCCAGGGCCCCGGCATCCCGCGCGGCCCGCCATTCCTTGACGTGGGAGTGGTACAGGCGCTCGCGGCGCAGGACCGCGCCCTTCTCGTTCTTGGGCGCGGCGTCGTACTCGGCGACGATCCGCAGCTTGTACTCGGGACTGAAGGTGCGGCGCTTCGGCCGGGCAGCCGGGTCGGGTCCGGCGGGGTTGGTGCTGGTCATGAGGGGGTGGTTCTCCTGTCGTGCCCTCTCAGGCTAACCCGACGAAGCGGGGCGTCTCACCCAAGGCTGACAGAGAGGG
>NZ_JAVRBF010000314.1:0-485 GCF_032436805.1 Streptomyces sp. P17
CTTTCTCGCAGAACCCTCGCCCGGTTCGCCTTAAGGTTGGCTTTGTTGCTACTCCATCCGGGGCAGACGACGCAGCTAAGAAAGCTGACTTCCTGACCTCTCTGGGTGCTTTGAACGATTATGATCAGTCCTGGTACATGATCACTATCGATAAAGAATTGCGCGATCAGCCTTATTTGGACGGCTTGGTTGAATGGGTTGAATCTCAGCCCAAGATTGCTATGATCGATAGCAATGACGTCAAGCTCCAGGACCCGGCGGACACGACTAATATTGCCGCCCGTCATAAGGGTACGGTGGAGCGCACGGCGGTCTTTTACCATACTGACCCGGATGAGTATCTGGCGGCGTCTATTGCTGCGTATATGTCCACCCGCAATTTCGATGATGCGGACAGCGCCTATACTGTCAAGTTCAAGAAGGCCCCCGGCGTTCAGAACGTTGACATTGGTTCGGCGGCTGTGACGGCGGTAACCGGGTTCGTT